>CAYNXM010000149.1:0-17237 GCA_964401105.1 uncultured Lyngbya sp.
ATAGATATTGAATCATTAATTATTTTAGATATTGCAGCAGGTAGTGGATTATTTGGTAAAAATATTGCTAAATACGGTGTTAAATCTATTGTTGGTGTTGATATTATTCCTGAAGCAGCCCTAGCGGCTCAAAGAGATTATCCAGGTATTTATGAAAAATATTATATAGAAGATTTAACAAATATTAGCCCCACTGCACAACAAGAATTAGACAACCGAGGATTTAATTGTTTAGTGTGTTGCTCGTCTCTCAGTTGTCATTTTCCTATACAAGGTTTCATTAATTCATTTAATATGATTGAGCCAGATGGATGGATTGCTTTTAATGTTAATACTTATATCTTAGAAGACCTTGAGAATACAGAGTCTTTTGAATACAAAAAAGCAGCAGAGTTTGGTCAACTGTATCATCAAATGATCAAAGCAGGGATTTTAGAAGTGACTCAAAAGCATTATTATTTACATCGATATTTAACGAATGGAAAAGCGTTAGATTACGTGGCTATAACAGCAAGAAAGCGAGGTAATATCCCTGAGAATTGGGCATAGTTTTTTTATAGATTCAGTGAAGCCCTATCTTTGCTGAATCTAAAGACAGTTTTCAAACTCATATTGTGAGAACTAGTAAAATTAAATATATTTTCAATATTCAAATTTATACAAAGTTAAAACTTGAGATGAATACAGTCGATTTAAAATCAATTATAGAAAATAGATTTATTGTTTCTGATCGGGATAAAGTTACTCAATTAACACCGACTCTACTGAATAATTTAGGGGCGGTAAAATGGGAATTACGAGACTACAGCTATATGATTTTAAGTTCCTGGATTTGGGGATGGTATGATCATACCTATTATAATAATGAAGAACTATTGCAGCTTGCTGAGCGTGCTAAATCCAATATTAAAATAGGTTTAGGAGAGGGAGAAAGCGATGGGGTGTTTTTACGAACTTATTCAATCTTACTTTTAAATGATTTAACTGATTTTGATCGCTTGCATCCTTATTTAGAAGAAAAAGAAATTCGCGCTCGTCTGGAACTTTACTTAACGTATTTAGAAAAAGAACAAGATTTAAGAGGTTATGTTTCTCCTAAGAAAGGATGGGCGCATGGCATCGCTCATGTAGCAGATTCATTAGGGATTATTAGTCAAAATTCCTATCTAAATCCTTCAGATTTAATCCAGTTATTAAATGCAATTTCAAGTAAACTTAGACAGCCCATATCCTCAGTTTATCTCCATTCAGAAGAAGAACGATTAGCACGAGCTGCTGTCAGTATTTGTCAACAAAATCTTTTAACAATTGAACAAATCAGTACTTGGATAAAGCAATTAATTGAACCGGATCGCCGTCGCCCTCAGGGTCGTTTTGTTTGGGATGACTTTGAGAAGCATCCTTGGCGAAAAATCCTCACAGACCCGATAGAAAAACTCTGTGCTTATCGAAATATACAGAATTTTATTCGTGCCTTATATTTCCAGTGGAAACACCAAGACAATAGAGTTAATATTAAAGATCTAGTGCAAGAAGAAATAGATCGGGCTTTGCAATTTATAGATACAGGTTTTTATCAGACAGAACAAGGTTTCTTTCTCAATACATGAATCTCTTGATCAAATTTCAAGCTTTCTTCTTGACGATCAAATACTGTTATTTCTACTGCTGTGAATTGAGGTTTCGCCATTGACTTATTCTCAAAATTTACCTACTATGATACTCAAGCTTGCTATACTAACAAGCCTCATACGACTGACAATGAGAATGGCTAGATAACTAATATCTAAACTCCAGAAGCTGATTTTAAGTTTCAGGGACTCAAACCCCTCAATGTCTAACTTAAATCTTTTGCTTTACGAGATTCTAACCATGGCGGAATAGCAAGCCACGCAACCATAACCACTAAGGCTAACAGGGCAAATTGGGAAACCCAAGCAATTAACTGCTCTAAAGAGACAGTATGTCCCACGAAATAGCTTAAACTCACCATGGCTGAAGCCCAAGTTGCTGCACCGGCGGCATTGCATAATAAGAACTGCCAGTACCGCATCCGGGCAATTCCAGCCATCGGACCTGCAAAAATCCGCAGGAGAGCAATAAATCGCCCAAAAAATACAGCTTTTGCTGCGTTTTGGCTAAACTGAGTCCGAATCTCAATCAGTTGTTCTTCGGAGAACCGAAATACCTTTCCTAAGCGTAACAGTAACGGCCAACCTCCCCAGCGTCCTATCCAATAACCAAAGTTATCTCCTAAAATTGCCCCAACAATTGCACTGCCTAGTACTGGCCAATAACCCAGCTCACCACTCCCAGCTAAATATCCCCCAACCAGAGTAATGGTTTCCCCAGGAAGAGGAACTCCTGTATTTTCCAAGGTGATGCCCAAAAAAACAGCCCAATAGCCATATTGATGAGCAATTTCTTTAACTGTGTCTAAGGATACAAACTCAAATATCATTCTATGCTGCCTTCACAACTTTTCGTAAAGCTTTATAGTTCTATGGTATCTTGAGTTTCTGTAAAATACTTCGTTAATTTCAAGGGTTGTAGCCCACGGGTATAATTATTTAACTTTCAAAAAAGGAAAATTTATGTAAAAATAATTTAATCATGAAAAAAGTCTCATGTTTTTTTCGCAAAAGCTGTATTATTTGTATCTGAAAATATAGTCTATATGAGCCTAAACTCATGATTATTAACCTCTATAATTTGGAGGTAATGTATAACAACAGTGAAGGCTGCGCGTGAACCCAATGCTTTATGATGGGAACAAAATAAGGCAGAAAACCTCATTAAGTTTATCCCTCTCAATTTTCTGATTAATCACTGGATGAGACCTGTTCACTATTTTGTAATTGTTTTAGGAGTTTTAACAATGGAGTGTTTTAACACAAGTCAACACATTGTCATTCAGCCTCAGTCTCGTTTAGATGGACGAGGAGGTCAAGCATTTATGCAACAACTGACGAGTGTAATTCAGGAGCATCATCAGCTTTGGATTATCGATATGACCCATGTCAGCTTTATTGATAGTGCAGGATTGGGAGTCCTGGTTAACGCTCTAAAATCTGCTCGAAATCAAGGCCGTCAACTGGTACTTTGCAATGTCTCAGCCACGGCAAAATTGATTCTAGAAATTACTCAACTAGACCGAGTATTTGAAATTTTTGATGAATTAGAGTCTGTCTTCTCTGCACAGTCCCAGTTCAAAATTGCCTGAATCAATGAAGGCTGATTAATTCATTATCTCTACCCCTGATGAAGTAAAGATAAGATGCATTGAACGTTCTAAGTAGAACAAAAATCAACTTCTGAAAAAGTGAAGCAGCAAAATTTTTCAGCAGTCGCGCCTATACAAATTGGTGAAGCGTCCTTAACTATTAGTCTTGCATTACAAGAAAACTCCTGTTAGATTTTAGTCTATGGCAGGAGTTTTCTATTGAATCATAAAATCTTGCTTGACATTAATCGGTTCAAACATTATTAAAGCTGGGAAACTCAACTGTCCCAGAACTACCCGGTTGAAAAGTGGGTAAGTCCAAAGTATTGGGGCGACGATTTTTCTGAGCCAGTCGATAGCTAACACTCTGTAACTCAGCATGAAGCTGGCGATTTTCCCGTTGTAACATTTCTACCTTCTGTAGAACAGTGTCAAGCCGCTCTGAGAACTTCTGACGATACACTTCTGGTAGTTCCTGAACGACTTGTTCTAACATCATAGAACGGTCTGTTAGCTCTTGGACGGACTGTCTCAGTTGATGGGCTTCTGTATCTCGTTCAGTAATTTGCTCCTGATAGAATTGAACCTGTTGTTCGACCTCTTGCAGTTGGTTTCGCAGCGCCTTCATCTGCAACTGATGCTGTTCTGAAATTTCAGGAGTCGGGCTGGTGCTAGTATTGCCTTTAACCAAACGAAAGAGCTCTTGAGATAACTGTTGTACCAGTTGGTCTCGCATATGAAGCTCTTCTTGGAGGCGTAAAACTTCTGCTTTAAGATCTTGCGGTGTTACGCTATTGGATGAATTCACGATGACTAAAAGCTCCTATCCTATAAAAATAATCATACGTTTTCGTGAAGTACCCCAACCTGCTTCGCGTCGGTTGGGGCTGACAACACAACACTCAACTCAGGGACGGTCTTATTCGCCTTCGAGGTTTCCCGCTTCATCCGCCGCTGCCTCTAGGAATCTAGGTTCCCGTTGGTCTGACACAGCGTCCACAGGCAGACATCCGCCTCCCGCAGACTAAATTCTTTTTGACGTACAACACAGTTTGGATTAATTCTTATGCGCTACGCTGCCAGTGACTGTGTTCTTTCCCTGATCTGCGTAGTTTCTGCGGCAAGCATATTACTGCTACTTCGTTTGTTAGCCTGTCTGATAGCCCTATCGCTCAGGTGGGTCAGCAACCATTCTGATTTTACCACACGTGAGTGAGATCAAAATATCAATTTTGGCTTGTCCAACGAAAAAATCAGGCTTTGATCTGACGAAAGAATGAGGATTTTAGACTCCGTCTCACTCACGTTTACCACAAACCCTATATCCTAAGACGCTTCTTGAACCTCAACCTCTGGGGTCGGATTTTCTACTACTGCTAATTCTTGCTTCAGGGTCAGATAGCGAATGACTTCGTCACTGTAACGCATTGCTTTTTCCATCACCGCAATTTGATGACCGGGGCCTTCATAGTTCATCTGAACATAATAGCCTTCCCGATGATTATCAATTTCATAGGCAAGACGACGCTTACCCAAGTTCTTGACTTCGATATTTTCGCCCCCTTGTTCTTTGAGCAAGTCTTGGTATTTCGTAATGTGTTGCTGTACCTGCTCATCAATTAAGTCGGGACGCAGGATATACATGGTTTCGTAAATAAACCCACCATTCATAACAGTTATTCTCCTTTTGGACAACAAGGCTTCTAAAATTTAGAAGCAAGGATCTCTGATTCTATAACGAATTGCTGATTGAATTCAACTATTTTTAGCGCACTTGCATATTCACTGCATCAGAAATGGTAGGAATTTCTGGATAACGTCCGAGAGCGCATTGCACCACAGAGTAAACCACAGCCGCTAAAATCCCAAGGAAAATCATGTTATAAAGGGTCTCAAGGATAAAGCCTTGCAGTCCTGCAGCAAATAATCCCAGGATTAGACTGCATAAAATCACCAAAATGTCAAGTAAAATCGCTTGCATCGTGTTGAAGCGAATGAAGCGGGGAATATTTTCGTTACGAACTACCAACATAAATAACGCAAAGAAAATGATCAAACCCGCAAACGGAATAGCTTGGTAAAGCGCCAATAATGGGAGTAGAGGAATAGTAATCAGTTGCAGAATCGGAAATTGTTGAAACAAATATTGACTGAACTGTAGGCTGTACATTAGAGGTAGGGCGTAAGGCAGGATAGAGAAAATCCGATCTCGAACCGTTGGGGTTCCATGCCAGTTCATAAATATAGTCTCCTGAGAATTAAATTCAATTGTCATTGTCTTATAAACTCAGGATAGCGCAGGAACTCATCAATTTTGAGCTTGAGTGTATTACATAATTCTTGATTTTACTCAATATTGGCAATGCGGAAACCCATCTGACACTCATATTGTTCGGGCTGGTTGGCTGTGGGTTTACGAACCTGATTAGCACAACTGAGTTGATGATTTTTCCAACGGGGTTGACCGCTTTGGTCAGCCAGTAAACAGCCTTGACACACTTGATCGGGATTCAGAATCTGATTATCCGTTAACATCACTAACATAAATCTATCCTCCGACTGATTCACTCTGCTTGACTGTATTGTAAGTCAAATGGCTGGGATCATATCTATGTATGATCCACAACTTAACAATATAGAGAGATCGGTCGCAATTCTAGATAGTGTTCGCGTTCGCTGCGTTATTATAGAAAGTTTGAGAGACCTTCTCTTGTTTGCCGATCCGGATACAACTTTGGATCAAAGACAATTTTTCAGTGGTGCTGAAGACATTTCTCAACTTTTAAACTCCTATTGTGAGGATATTTTAATTGTGAACAATACTAGCCTAGAAATCTTAGCCCAACGCGATCCGGCGATCGCCAATATTATTATTCATGAACTCCAACGTCAGCGGGATCATTTAGAATTAATTGCCAGTGAAAACTTTACTTCAGCCGCAGTAATGGCAGCCCAGAGTTCTGTTTTAACCAATAAATATGCTGAAGGATTACCAAATAAACGGTATTATGGCGGTTGTGAATATATCGATCAAGCCGAACAGTTAGCCATTGACCGGGTGAAAGAACTGTTTGGAGCAGCTCACGCGAACGTTCAACCCCATTCCGGCGCTCAAGCCAATTTTGCTGTCTTCCTGGCCTTGCTACAACCCGGTGACACCATTATGGGCATGGACTTATCCCACGGTGGACACTTAACTCATGGATCTCCGGTGAACTTTTCGGGGAAATGGTTTAACGTTGAAGATTATGGCGTTAATCAAACCACCCAGCGTTTAGATTATGATGCCATTTTAGAATTGGCAAAACAACATCAACCCAAACTGATTATTTGTGGATATTCCGCTTATCCTCGCTTAATTGACTTTGCTAAATTCCGAGCCATTGCTGATGAAGTCGGGGCTTACTTAATGGCTGATATTGCCCATATTGCGGGTTTAGTGGCAACCGGTCATCATCCTGACCCCATTCCTCACTGTGATGTTGTCACCACCACCACTCATAAAACATTACGCGGACCTCGGGGCGGTTTAATTATGACCCGTGATGCTGACTTAGGCAAAAAATTCGATAAAGCTGTTTTCCCAGGTAGTCAAGGTGGCCCTCTTGAACACGTGATTGCAGCCAAGGCTGTTGCTTTTGGGGAAGCATTACAACCGGAATTTAAGCAATATTCGGCTAAGGTGATTGAAAATGCTCAAGCCTTAGCGGCTCAACTGCAACAACGGGGAATTAAACTGGTCTCTGATGGCACAGATAATCACTTAGTGTTAGTCGATCTGCGTTCTGTCAGTATGACCGGTAAGCGGGCAGACAAACTGATGAGCGAAGTCAATATCACCACCAACAAGAATACCATTCCCTTTGATCCCGAATCACCTTTTGTCACCAGTGGTTTACGCTTAGGTAGTCCCGCCATGACCACAAGAGGCATGGGAATAGCAGAATTTAGCGAAATTGCTGATATTATTGCAGAGCGACTCTTGCAACCCGATGATGAAAATGTGGCTCAGACTTGCCGTCAACGGGTGGCTTCTTTATGCGATCGCTTCCCCTTATATCCTCACATTACCTCAAAAGAAACTGTATCCGTTTAAGTCATCTGAAATCTAGATTGATTGACTTCTAGCTAGAGACGTTATCTGTTTGGTGGAGACATCACAGGTAACGTCTCTATGGTTATTCTCTTAACTTTGTTACAAATTCGCGGCAAATGTAGTAGACTCTGGCTGAACCTCTTTTTTTCTAACAGGTTCGCATCAGTGCTGAAAACGAATCGAGTTAGTTGTAGAATGAGCTAGCTCAACAACAGCAGATTAATAGCAATCCGTTGTTTGTAGCGATCACCTGTGTCCCTTGTCCACCACCCTAAATCTATTCAGATGCCTCAACATCTGTATCACTTACTTGCCTTTATTGTTTCCACCCTGGTTGTGCTTTGGAGTACGCCTATCGTTAAAAAAGTCGGTCTGAGTAGTGGATGGGTTGATTTACCTGATGCACGAAAAGTTCACCAACATCCCATGGTGCGTCTGGGAGGGATTTCTATCTTTGCCGGCACCCTAATCGCCTTGGTCGTGGTTTGGAGTTTGGGTGGTTTTCTCGATGCCAAGGGTCAACCTTTAGACCCGACAGCAGAATATGAAATTTGGGGCGTAACCCTTGGCGGCTTGGCTTTCTTTTTAATCGGTTTAGCCGATGATTTATTTAGTCTTTCTCCCCTGAGTCGGTTACTGTTACAAATGAGTGTTGCCGGTATTGCCTGGGAAGTGGGAGTCAGAATTGACTTTCTCAGTATTCCCTACTTGGGACTGATTCATATCGGTTTGCTGAGTTTACCCGTTACCATTATTTGGTTAGTGGGCATGGCAAACGCGATTAACTGGATTGATGGTCTTGATGGCTTAGCAGCCGGAGTTTCGGGCATTGCAGCGGTCGTGATGTTGATTGTCAGTTTATTTATGCATCAACCCGCAGCGGCACTGATTGCAGCGGCATTAGCTGGAGGCGCATTAGGGTTTCTACGCTATAACTTTAATCCAGCTCAAATTTTTATGGGAGATGGCGGGTCATATTTCCTGGGTTTTACCCTAGCTGGAGTCGGTGTCATTGGCTTAGTTAAAACCACAGCCATCACCTCAATTCTCCTTCCCTATCTGATTTTAGCCGTTCCCCTACTGGATATGTCAGCCGTGATTTTAGATCGGCTTCGCAATGGTAAATCTCCCTTTATTGCTGACAAACGTCACTTGCATCATCGTTTACTCCAAGCCGGGTTATCTCAACGCTCAACAGTGATGGTAATTTATTCTCTAACCTTATGGGTGGGTAGCTTAGCTTTAGCCTTTTCCGGTATTCCCAGTGGTATGATTTATGCCGGAGGAGCCACCGGTTTATTGGGTTACACCAGTTGGAAAGCGCTCAAACAAGCCCGATAACAGGAGAAATAATGGGATGACGGCTGAAATTATTTGTGTGGGAACCGAATTGCTGTTAGGAGATATTCTTAATAGTAATGCTCAATATTTAGGCCAACAACTGGCTCAATTAGGGATTCCCCATTATTATCAAACCGTTGTGGGGGATAATCCAGACCGCATTAAACAAGTCGTTAATATTGCTTGTCAACGGTCAAAAATCCTGATTTTCACAGGCGGTTTAGGCCCCACGCCGGATGATTTAACCATTGAAACCTTAGCCGATTTTTTCACTACTCCTTTAATTGAAAAGCCAGAAATTATTGCGGATATTGAAGCGAAATTTGCCCAAAGAGGGCGGGTAATGTCTCCCAGCAACCTTAAACAGGCTTTAATTCCCAAAGGCGCAGAAATTTTAGCCAACGCCACAGGTACCGCCCCAGGAATTATATGGCAGCCTCGTGAAGATAATTTAACGATTTTAACCTTTCCCGGTGTACCTGCGGAAATGAAGCAGATGTGGCACGATGTTGCCGTCCCCTACTTACAACAACAGGGATGGTGTCAGGGAATGATTTATAGCCGTACCTTAAGATTTTGGGGCGTATCAGAATCAGGCTTAGCCGAAAAAGTGTCTGCATTATTGGCATTAAATAACCCCACAGTTGCCCCTTATGCTAGTCATGGGGAAGTTAAACTGCGAATTTCCGCCCGCTCAGCGTCTCAACAAGCCGCCTCAAAGTTGATTGACCCCATCGAACACCAAATCCGAGAAATTGCGGGCATAGACTGTTACGGTAAAGATGAGGATAGCTTGGCTTCGGTTGCGGGTCAACTGTTGCAACAAGCCGGACAAACCGTGAGTGTAGCAGAGTCTTGTACCGGCGGCGGTTTAGGTCACGCCTTCACTGCAATTTCCGGCAGTTCTCGCTACTTCTGGGGCGGTATCATTGCTTATGATAATGCTGTAAAAGTAGGTTTATTGGATGTTAACCCAACGGACTTAGAACAATTTGGCGCAGTGAGTTCTGTTGTGGCCGAACAAATGGCGGCAGGGGTTAAAGCGAAATTAAATACCAGTTGGGGTATCAGTTTAACGGGCATTGCAGGCCCGGATGGCGGCACAGAAGAGAAACCCGTAGGACTCGTTTATATCGGCATTGCTAGCCCTGACGGCACGGTAGAAAGCATTGAATGTCGTTTTGGGGGTAGGCGAGGACGAGACTGGGTACGACGGGTGAGTGTTTCAACGGCTTTAGATCAATTGCGGCGGAGATTATTGTAAATCTACAACAGAAGCGAGCTAGTTGACAGTTTCAATCGAATACTATAGTATTCCAATATGGCATATACAATCATTGACTTATTCGCTGGTGCAGGTGGATTAACTACAGGATTTTACCTTGCAGGCTTTAAACCTTTATGTGCAATTGACATAGAAGCGAAAGCTTTGGCTACCTACAAGCACAATTATCTAAATACTAAGATTGTTCATCAGGATATACGCCAGGTTAATCCTTCAGATTTGCGATCATATTTAGGCTTACAGAAAGAAGAATTGACAGTACTAATAGGTGGTCCTCCTTGTCAAGGATTTTCAAGAAATATCCCTGCTGATTATCGCTATATTAATGATTCTCGTAACCAGCTATATCGGACATTTTTGAAATTTGTACAGGAATTTAAACCACTTCATGTTGTAATAGAAAACGTACCTGAAATTTTGAAAGCGTATAATGGTGTAATTAAATATGAAATTATAGAACGACTTGAAGCACAAGGATATCAAGTTACTTCTGCATCATTAAATTCTGCAAACTATGGAGTACCGCAGACAAGAGCGAGAGCTTTTTTCCTAGCCAGTTTAGATAAGCTTCTTGAATTACCTAAACCTACACATTTTGGTGATATTAGAAGCGATTACAGAGCTAAAAAGTCTTACCATCAACTGACTCTTCTAAAATCAAATATTTCTCCGTTGATTACAGTCAGAGATGCAATTGGAGACTTGCCGCCACTAGAAGCAGGTCAAGAGTACAATGCAGAGATTTATCCTCTTACTCCCCAAACTCCATACCAGGCAATGATACGTAATGGAAGTATAAAACTCACAAATCACATTGCTCGTACTTTGAGTCCCATTCAAATGGCAAGAGCGCATATTCTTGCCGAGGGACAAGATGCTAGAGATTTACCACCTGAGTTAGCTCCTAAAAAGCATTATAGTGGTGCATACGGAAGACTTTACTGGGACAAACCTGCACGAACGATCACAAAATGGGTTTTTCATCCCGGCTCTGGTCGATTTTTCCATCCTACCCAAAACCGTACAATCACAATTCGTGAAGCTGCAAGACTACAATCTTATCCAGATACTTTTCACTTTTTGGGGACATATACCAGTATGGCTGCTCAAATTGGTGAATCTGTACCTCCATTATTAGGTAAAGTGATCGCTGAGTCTATTCTCCAGTCATGCTGTCAGGAGGATGCATACTGAGTTGATCTTGCAACGCTGAGAAAACGGCTTGTACATATCGATCAAGTGTAAGTCGGGTTCGCTCTACACTTAGATAAACTGCTTCTGAAGGAATAGTTCTCATTCTAAAGAGTTGCTTCTGATTTTTATACCAGATTAACTCTGTTTGATCAGCAATACTACCTTGCAGTCCTACTCCTGCTTTCCCAGTACTTCTATTGACACTCCAGTCCCATAAAAAAGCATTTGGATCAAATGGGTGCAGGGGAAATTCGCAGTAAGTATATTCATATCCTTTAATAGTTTTTAATAATATGCCTTCATAGCTATTGATCACACCCTGTGCTGTTTGGCTCGATGTAATTTTCTCATTCCAATGCTTAATAATAGCTGCTCCTAATTTATCAGGTGAGGATTGTTCACTTAGATCAGGAAAACCCAATTGATTAGCCTTTTTAATAATATCTGCTCTTTGAATGACAAACAAAAATGTATTTACAGTCGTAAGATTCTTCACTTGAAGAGACTTCAGCGACCAACCCGTTGCGGTTGCATGATTAACAGCATCGTAGAGGAGTTTGCTACGCCCTAATGCTGGGTCTGATAAAGGAATATCTTTAACGTAGTGAAAAATTGCTTCCCAAGTATAGTCTTCGATAGAGCCAATGACAGGAGATGCTATGGTAGCAACAATGGCCTGCCTCAATCTTTCAATCTCATCTTCTGTCAGCATTCAACAATTCCTCTACGGCTTGCAAAAAATCGCTCATTGTCAAGCCCAGTGCATTTGTTAGGTGACTGAGAACTCTAACAGATGGACTTTTCAGCCCTCGCTCAAGCTGGCTAATATAGGTTCTGTGCAGACCTGTAACCTCTGCCAGATATTCCTGTGACCAACCTTTATCTGTACGACGGCGTTTTATTTCTAGTCCTAATACTTGATCTAAGTGGCTGGGCTGCATAGATCAACATTAGAGTTTTGAATACCAAAGTTCTACAGACTAAAGTATTCATCACTATGATGACTGGCTAGCCAAGGGTTATTTAGTTGTGAGTCCACACCCAAAGTGTAGCTTTATCTTTTGCTTGCCCTTATCCCTAATACGTTATTTAACCCGGTGGTAACTGGTTGGGTGGATTTTTCGGGAAAGAATAACGTTCAGAAGCGGCTAAATTGCGGAAACGAGTAAATTGTGGATCGAATAATAATTTCACCGTTCCTGTCGGGCCGTTACGATGTTTTGTAATAATAATTTCAGAAATACCTCTATCTGGTGTATCCGGATTATAATAATCATCTCGATATAGCATAATGACTAAATCTGCATCTTGTTCAATAGAGTTATGCACTACAATATTGTTAGCAATAAAATTATGTAGTCCGGGAACCGTTAAGTCGTAAACTTCTTCATCGCCATCGGGTTTAATTGAAATTATTTTATCCCAATAAACATCACTCTCTGCCAGTACAGTTAGTGTTTCAGATTGAACCCTATCGGCTAATTTTAAAGTTCGTTCACGGCTTAAATTATGCTTATAAAGATTTGAATAACTCGGTATATGTCGAGGCAAAGCAATTCGTGAACCTATTTCTAATTGATCGAGACGCTGCCAACCATTAATCGTTAAAAACTTATGATTTGCTGTTGCTCTTATTGTTCTTCCTAAAGCAGTTTTTAGCTGATAAACTGTTTTAATTCCTGTTGAAAAAACATGACTAACTATTGCTTTTTCTAACTTCATTGTTACTGGATTAATTGCCCAAACCGGAAAGCCTGATTTTCCAATTAATTCTCGAATAGGAACTTCTATTTCTTGATCGGCTAAAGAAATTAAACTGTCTCCTGTTAAACATCCTGATTCTCTTAAATCAGACATCATCGGACGTTTGTTTGTTCTGGCTTCAACGCCTCGGCTTAACTGAGAAAGAGCAATAACAGGCACGTTTAATTCCCTTGCCATCCCTTTCAAAGCCCGTGTAATTCGAGATAATTCTTGGACTCGGTTATCACTGCTGCCTTCCATTAATTGTAAGTAATCAATTAAAACTAATCCTAATTCACCCCCTTGTTCGGCTTGTAAACGTCGGGCTTTTGAACGCATTTCTGTGACAGTAATATTGGGAGTATCGTCAATAAATATTGATAATTCTGATAAGGTTCCAATTGCCATGGTTAAGGGTTCCCATTCCGCTTGGCTAATACGGCCTGAACGCAGTCGGTTACTCTCAATTCTAGACTCACTAGACAGCAACCGTTGCACTAACTGTTCTTTCGACATTTCTAAGCTATAAATGGCTGTAGATAGATTTTGAGTCTTGGCAATATTATGGGCAATTCCAACGGCAAAACTGGTATTATGAACACAGATATCATTGGCAACAAAGTTATGAGTTTCTGGAATTGTTAAATCATAAACTTGTTTAAAACCAGTATATTCAATTGAAACAATTTCATCCCAATAAATATCAGTTTTGCTAAAATCATGTAACTGTCTTTCTTTAACAATAGTTGCTGTTGATAAATTCTGTTTTTCTATCGTAGCAATAGCGGTATTTTGTAGAACTTCCTTTTGAGTTCTATATTGATTAGAAAATAGGCTATTATTTCGACAATTATTAATAATATCAGAAATAAAAATATGAGTTGAATCAGTTTCTGTAATTTCCAACTGCCAATATTTTTGACTATTTTTTAAACATGAAATTATTCCAAATCTGAGTAATAAATGCTGAATTTGTAAGAGTATTTTTTGACTATCGCTGTTGTATATAATTCGATGCTTTTTACTATAATTAATAGTGATATTTCCACAAATAGAAAATAATTTTTTGAGAAATAAGGCAATCAGCGATCGCTTTAATTTAAAGATAATTTTAGGAATAAATTTATTATGGTAATTGTGCGCTAATTTAATAATTTCATCTTCTGGTAATGTTTCATTCCCAAAAATATTAATAATTCGAGGAACTGCAATTTTATCACCAACTTTTAGCTGACTTAAAGCTTGCCATCCTTGTTGAGTTAAAAACGGATGAGTTAAAGTGACTTCTACGCTTCTTCCTAGTTTTGTAGTAATTTTAAAAACAGGTTTAATTCCATCATCGATAAAAGCGGAAGGCTGAGTAATATAAAATTTTAAATTATATTTTAAAGTCAGTAAATTAGCCTTTTTACACCGATAGATTTCTGCAATTGTGGCAACACTACCGTCAGCCAGAACAATTTCTGCATCCTCACTTAAACATTTTCCCATCGACGGTCTTCCGGCAACAATAATTAAATCAGACCGTTGAAACCCACCCGTCATCGCATCTAAATCATAAAACCCGCAAGGAATACCAGGTAAAGTTACCCCTTCGTTGCGATCTTCAATATCTTGAAAAGTATTAATTAATGTTTCCCCAATAGGAACTAAAGACTGTTGCGGACGAACTTGAGTTAAATTGAGTAAAAGCTGTTCTGATCGATCTAAAACCTCTTCCAGTTCTAATTCCGTTTGATACCCTAAATCAATAATTCCACTTCCGGCATAAATCAACTGACGGCGCATTGACTTATCAACCACCAAATGACTATATTGATCGATATTAATTGCAGAAATTGTCCGTTCAACTAATTGGGCTAATTTGGCTTGTCCGCCTACTTTTTCCAGTTGATTTTGGTCTGCTAACCAACTCGTAACGGTCATTAAATCTGTTGGCTTTCCTTGTAAATGAAGCGTTAATGTGGCATGATAAATAATTTGATGGGCTTGTACTGCAAAATTGTCTGCTTTTATTAATTCTGCTACCCGCCCAATCGCTTCTGGATCGAGTAAAATTCCGCCCAAAATTGCCTCTTCCGCTTCAATATTCTGAGGCGGGAGGCGGTCGCTATTGGCTGAGAAATTGGGTTCATTTGCCATAATTCAGGCAGGGCAGATTCAATAGGCGCATTCAATGCGCCCCTAGGTTAACTGGGAACCACGTGAACTTCAACTTCTGCGGTTACTTCAGGATGTAACTTAATTTGAGCTTTGTAGAACCCAGTTTTGCTAATATCAGGTAAAGTGATACCGCGACGATCGACTTCTTGGTTGGTTGCGGCTTGAATAGCATCAGCTAACTCCCGGTCTGTAACGGTTCCGAAGATCGCCTCATTTTCACCCACTTGTTTCTCGATAGTAAACCGGCCAATGGTTTGGAGGGCTGTTTTGCGGGACTCCGCTTGTTGTCTGATTTCGATTTGTTTTTGTCGTTCTTCTTCACGACGACGTTCCACTTGTTTAAGGATACCAGGAGTTGCCCGAACTGCCATACTTTGAGGAAATAGATAATTACGAGCATAACCCGGAGCAACATCAATCAGATCTCCGTTTTTCCCTAACTTACTTATATCCTGAGTCAGGACGACTTGAACACGCTTTGACATGATAATTTCTATATTTTCTATATTTTACCGAACCCAAACACTCTATTATAATAGAATCACTCAAAAATCGCATTAAAGATTGTCAAGTTAATCGGGGTTGAGATTTTTTCCGCTGCTTTCTGGCTCATCAAGCGTTATCCTAGTCAACAGGGATACTTGATTAAGGCTTAGCAAATATAGTAATGTTTACGATTGCAGACAATACCACAGTCATTATTTTACTCATTGCCCTAGGAATTATTGGGTGGGGATATTATCGTTCTCGATCTTACGGCAAATTAGGCTTTCTATCTTGGTTACAGTCTGTGGCGTTGATGGCCCCCTGGTTACTATTTTTTACCTTAGTTGCTGCTGGAGTCTATCTCAACTTAATTAGTATCCTCTCGTTGTTTTTGGTTTCGACTGGGCTATATATTATAGTGGGACGCAAGCTGCGAGAAGCGGCAAATCAGATAAATCAGGATAACTTTAGTCAACCCTCAGAATCTTCTGATCCTCAACCCGAGATCCCTGAGTCTCCCAGTATCGAGAATAAACCCAACACTTCAGAATCTTCCGATCAAACAGTTGTTCCTTTAACCCCTCAACTGGCATCGCTTCCAGAAGAAGATATTAAAGCTATTGAAGGCATTTTTAGCATCGATACCTTTTTTGCCACTGAAACCTTTCCCTATGAAGAAGGGGTAATTTTTAAAGGTAATTTACGAACAGATGCAGAAAAAGCTTATAGTCGTTTATCCGATAATTTAAACTCCCTAACCGGCGATCGCTTCCGGTTATTTTTAGTTGAAAGTCCAGAAGGTAAACCTGTCGTTATTATTTTACCTCGTAGTAACGATCCCAATTCAGCGACAACAGGTCAAAAAGTCTTATCAGTCATTTTATTAATAGTCACTATTGCCACAACCTTTGAAGCCGGAGGATTTTTACTCGGATTTGACTTTTTCACTGAAACTAGCCGTTATGGTGAGATTCTCCCCTTAGCAATTGGCGTATTAGCCGTTTTATTGGTGCATGAACTCGCCCATCAAATTATAGCCAAACGACATCAAGTTAAATTTAGTTGGCCGTTTTTTATTCCTACTGTTCAAATTGGTACATTTGGCGCATTTAACCGATTTGAGTCTGTATTACCGAATCGAAAAGTTCTATTTGATGTTGCCTTTGCCGGACCTGCCGCAGGGGGATTACTTTCATTCGGAATGTTACTCACTGGGTTAATTTTATCCAATGAAGCCAGTTTATTTAAAGTTCCAGTTGAATTTTTTCGAGGATCGGTTTTAGTCGCTATATTTAGCAAAAGCATACTCGGTTCAGCCTTGAATCAATCTGTTGTAGTGGTTCATCCTTTAACCATTATTGGTTGGCTAGGACTGGTGATTACAGCGATTAATTTAATGCCAGCCGGACAGTTAGATGGGGGGCGAATTATGCAAGCAATTTATGGGCGTAAAATCGCTGGACGTTCCACATTAGCCACATTTGCAGTCCTCGCGATCGCAGCATTAGTTAATCCATTAGCATTATATTGGGCAGTAGTTATATTAATCTTACAACGCAATTTAGAACGTCCCAGTTTAAATGAATTAGTCGAACCCGATGATACCCGCGCCGCCCTCGGATTACTGGCATTATTTCTGATGATTGCTACCTTATTTCCCTTAACTCCAGCATTAGCAACTCGCTTAGGAATTGGTTAATGAAAGT
>CAYNXM010000150.1:0-14879 GCA_964401105.1 uncultured Lyngbya sp.
TGTTAATACAGGGGAGTTGAGTTTTGTTAATATTCCTGACTTTGAAAATCCTGTTGATGTTGATGCTAATAATAGTTATCTGGTTTCAGTTTCTGTCACAGATTCAGACGGGTTAATTGATAGTCAGTTACTGAATATTAACGTGACGGATGAATTAGAAGCAGAACCGGAACCGACTCCAGAACCTATTCCCGAACCTGAGCCTGAGCCTATTCCCGAACCTGAGCCTATTCCTGAACCTACACCAGAACCTATTCCTGAGCCTACACCAGAACCTATTCCAGAACCTACACCAGAACCTACACCAGAACCTATTCCAGAACCTATTCCAGAACCTATTCCAGAACCTATTCCCGAACCTACACCAGAACCTACACCAGAACCTATTCCCGAACCTATTCCTGAGCCCGAACCTATTCCTGAGCCCGAACCTATTCCTGAGCCCGAACCCACACCAGAACCTACACCAGAACCTATTCCTATTCCAGAACCTGTTCCTGAACCCGAACCGACTCCTGAGCCGG
Source organism: uncultured Lyngbya sp. (assembly GCA_964401105.1). Taxonomy (GTDB): domain Bacteria; phylum Cyanobacteriota; class Cyanobacteriia; order Cyanobacteriales; family Microcoleaceae; genus JAAURB01. The sequence goes on from CAYNXM010000150.1 coordinate 525, forward strand.
AACCGACCCCTGAACCCACTCGTGAACCCCAACCCGAACCGACTCCCGAACCGACTCCCGAACCGAGTAATGAACCGAGTAATGAACGTCCTGATACTCCTGAACCCAAGCCGGAACCCGAACCCGAACTGACTCCCGAACCGAGTAATGAACGTCCTGACACTCCTGAACCCAAGCCGGAACCCGAACCCGAACCCGCCCCCGAACCGGGTGATGAACGTCCTGATACTCCTGATAACGCCCCTGAGGAGACTCCTGAACCTATTCCCATGCCTCGCTCAGAAGAAGAGTTAGCAGACAGCGACTGTCCTTCATTTCCGACAGAAAGTTCAGGTTTAGAAATTGTTGGTACGAGTGGGAATGATACTTTGGAAGGTACTGCTGCTGATGAACAGATTTCTGCTTTGGAGGGGGCAGATTGGGTACTGGCAAATGCTGGCGCTGACTGGGTTTTAGGTAATGACGGTACGGATTATCTTTTGGGTCATCAAGATGCCGATAGCCTCAGTGGCGGTGAGGGAGTCGATACTGTATTTGGGGGTGAGGGAGATGATTTAGTATACGGAGATAATGGTAATGATTTGCTGTTTGGCGATCGCGGCAATGATTTAATCTGTGGGGGAGAAGGAGATGATACCCTATTTGCTGATAGCAATCAAATAGATACTGCTTCCAACAATATAACGGACACCCTCTGTGGGGGAGTTGGCAATGATATTCTGTTTGGCAACGCCACTGATGGGGAACTGTGCGGCGGTGAGGGGGATGATACTTTGTATGCGGGTCAAGGTAATGATACCCTCAAAGGTAACGCTGGAGAGGATTGGCTATGGGGCGATGGCGGAAATGATCTGTTTGTCTTGGGAGTGAATCAAGGCAATAATACAATTATGGATTTCGTAGACGGTGAAGATCAACTTTCTTTAGTTGGAAATCTCAGTTTTGAACAACTAACTATTACAGCAGTTGAGGGTAACACTGCTATCTTTTTTAATGATGAACTTCTAGCTTTATTGCAAGGAATTACACCGGAGTTAATTACTGTAGAAGATATAGCAGTTAGCACTAATCTGTTTACACCTTAGGTGCGTGGTGCGTCTGTTGGACGCACCCTACAGGCGCGCGATCGCGGAGTGCGTGTGCGCCACTGACGTATCAGTTGTCTATCAAAGCCCCCAATATTGGGGGTTTGGGGGCAGAAATCACCAATAACAAATCCTAACGTAGCCGTGTGCCTGTACCGCGATCTTGAGGATGTAAAAAGGGTTTAAGGTTAATCCCACCAGAACCTTTACGGCCTCGACGACGACCGAAAGCCTCTTGAATTAAGTCATCCCCAGATCGGTTATCGACTAAAGTATAAATGCCTTGAGTGGCTCCTCCGCTATCGGCAACAACCAGATTTTGAAAGATGCGATCGCGCACAAATTCAGGACTTTCACCTACCGGAACAGTTAAAACAATCCGACAGTCTGGTACATCTTCTGTCGTGGCGCAGATCACATTATAGCCATTTTCAACAGTGGTTAGCAGTTCGGAGAGGCCATCGGGGCGATAAGATTCTAATCGACGGCTAATTTCCACACACCGACGTTCAGGACTCCAACCGCCCCCCATTCGCCCTGGAATTGCCCAAGGAAAGGCTCTAGATTGTTGAGTGGGGGGATTGTACATTACAGTATATTCATTGCCGACTTGTTCGCAGACAAACCGAGGATCATCAAGGTTGGTTGTAGTGACTTCTACTTGAGGGACGGGTTCATCTGTGGTTGTCGTTTCTGAGGTTTGAGTCGGTTCAATCTCCCGATCAACCTGTGGTGCAGGGGTTCTGGAATTACCTGAGTTTTGAGGAAAAGGGAACCATTCAGGTGAGTTGGGTGTCCAACCGGGAATCAAGAAATCTCCTCTGGCTGAATCTACGCCAATCAATAGGGGCAAACTGAGAGATAAACTCAAAAGACTGAAAGTTTGAGACCATTTTTTGATAGACTGTAACAGTTGTGACATGGTGGTTTCCTTGTTTGTGGTGTGGACAAATCTGGGGAGAAAATGACTGGACCGACAGTTGCTGTTTTTTCACAAAACTTTACAACTTGTAATTTCTCCCATAAAATACAGTTCGAGTAAAAAAAAATAAGGAGTGTAGACAGTAATGTCGGAGGCACGGCAGCCACTGACAGCGCCCAAGGAATTTTTTGATCCAGGTGGGGGCATAAATTTCACGCTACTGATGTTTTTGACTGCAGTAGTCCTCGTTTTGGTTTCAACAATCGGATATTTGTTTTGGCATTGGCCGGGGTGGTGTACTTTTGTGTTGAATGTTCTGGCGCTACATCTCTCCGGAACAGTAATTCATGATGCATCCCATCTTGCGGCTCATCGGAACCGAATTGTCAATGCCGCCTTGGGACATGGTAGTGCGTTAATGTTGGGATTTGCATTTCCCGTCTTTACCCGAGTTCATATTCAGCATCACGCCCATGTTAATGATCCAGACAACGATCCGGATCATTTTGTTTCAACAGGGGGGCCTCTGTGGCTGATTGCAGCTCGTTTCTTTTATCATGAGATCTTTTTCTTCAAACGGCGATTATGGCGCAAATATGAGCTATTAGAGTGGTTTCTGAGTCGGCTGTTTGTTGCCACTATTGTGGGTTTGGGTATCCATTATGGTTTTATTGGATATATCCTCAACTATTGGTTTTCGCCGGCTTTGGTGGTGGGATTGGCATTAGGTTTATTCTTTGACTATTTACCTCATCGCCCCTTTAAAGAAAGAAACCGTTGGAAAAATGCACGGGTTTATCCCAGTCCCATTCTCAATTTATTAATCTTGGGACAAAATTACCACTTGGTTCATCATTTATGGCCATCAATTCCCTGGTATAACTATAAACCGGCTTATGAAGCAATGAAACCGTTGCTGGATGCGAAAGGTTCTCCTCAAACCCTTGGAATTCTTCAGGGTAAGGACTTTTGGGGTTTTCTATACGATGTGTTTTTGGGGATTCGTTTCCATCATCGTCAGCCGGAAACCAGCAATAAAGATTAGTTGATTGCCTTGACAGGTAAAATGTAGGAGCTTGTTGACATACCCCCGACGTTAATTGCTACGCAATATAACGCGGGATTCTTCACCCCGACTCAGATGTTGAAGTGCGGTTTTGACAGAAGTGATGTCCTCCTCCTGTTGACTCAACAAGCCTATTTTTTTGATCGGGAGTGCTGAGTTATAATCGCGGTCAAGCTCTTGTCCACAATTACAAGAATGCCAACGGTCTTTTAGAGACTTTTTGACTTCGTTTAGACAGTGCCAACAATGCTGAGAAGTTCCTCTAGGATTGACTTTTATCACTCGTTTACCTAGCTTCGAGGCAATATATTCCAAGACCTGAATAAATTGTCCAAACCCAGCATCTTGCAAAGACTTATTCTGACCCGACTTCGCTAATTGACCATTAGGTAAAAACTGACCATGATCACAACATTTAGCTTTGCAACGTCTCAACAAGTTTTTGATTTCCAAGTCTTCTAAGAAAATCACCTGACAATCGTCAAAAAGTTGATAAGCTAATTTGAATTGCCAGTCTAAATGTTGTCGAGAAATTAGTTGGTGAAGTTTTGATATTTTAGACTTAATTATATTCCAAGGGCGAGATTTTGTCTTCCTCTTGGCAAGTCTTTTTTGAAGTTTAGCTAATTTCCCAACGGAATTGCTAAAAAACTTAGGAACGCCTAAAAACTCAGCAGCACTGCTTACAGCGTAATAAATCAAACCTAAATCAATACCCTTAGAATTTTCTTCGGTCGGTTGTATTTCAAATCCGCTATAGGTACTTTTTGATCTTCTATAGAGTCACCGCTTGACTTTTATGGGGTTTTAGCCTGTACTTATATTTCAGTAGCATCAGTCAATCGACCTTTTGACTTAGTGATGTTATTCTACTGATTGTGTATTATTTTGTCAATATAAATTAAATTCAGTTCTATAAACAATGCAACCTTATTAATGATCCGGAGAATGACATCGAATATAATTAGATAATTATAGAATGAAAAGCTAATGTAAATTATGATTTGGAACATAGGCGATCGCCTGCAAAACGGTAAATATACAATTCAGGCTGAATTATATCGCGGTGGATTTGGTATGACCTATTTGGCTACAACTACTACAGAGAAAAAAGTAGTAATTAAAACCTTAAATGACAAGCGGCGAAAGCAACCGGATTATCATAAACATCAGCAAGATTTCTTGAATGAAGCACTTTATTTGGCGAAGTGTCATCATCCTCATATTGTGCAAGTTGAAGAGTTGATTTTAGAAGATCATCATTGGTGTACTGTCCTGGAATATATTGAAGGAAAAAACTTAGGAGAATGGATAGAAGAACAAGGCGCATTACCCGAAGTAGAAGCATTACGATATATTCAACAAATTGGAGACGCAATTGATCATGTTCATCAACAGGGTTTTTTACATCGAGATGTTAAACCCATGAATATTATGATTTGTCAATCGGAAGCAAAAGCGGTGCTGATTGACTTCGGAATTGCTCGAGATTTTAGTCAGAATTTAACCCAAGTCCATACCGAATTTGTGTCGAAAGGATTTGCCCCAATTGAACAATACGATCGGCGATCGCAACGGGGTGCATATACTGATATTTATGGTTTAGCGGCTACTTTATATGCTTTAGTAACGGGGAAAAAACCGGAAACCTCAATTATCCGCGATCGCCATTTAACCAAATATAAATCTGATTCTTTAATCTCCCCTCAACAACTGAATCCGAAATTAAGCGATCGCGTCAATCATGCCATTTTAACAGGGATGAAGATTGAGCCAGAATTGCGTCCCCAATCTGTACAAGATTGGTTAAACTTGTTAGAAGTAGACCCAATTGTAACTGAATCTAATCATCCTGTTGTCATCTGGTCTTCTGCTGTGGGTTTTGACTATACCTCTTTACAGGATTTACTGTCATCCGGTGAATGGAAACAGGCAGATCAAGAAACAGCAAATATCGTTTTGAAGATACTCGGTTGTGAAACAGCCGGAAAGATTACAGCCCAAGAAATTAAAAAAATTCCCTGCCGAGATTTACGCACTCTCAATCAGCTTTGGATAGAATACAGTGAAGAAAAATTTGGCTTTAGTTTGCAAAGTCGAATCTGGAGAAAACTAGATAAAAATTATGAAAAGTTTGGGGAAAAAGTGGGATGGTTAGTGAGTCAATCTTGGTTACCCTATACTCAACTGACCTTTAATTTAACAGCACCGCTGGGTCATTTACCCAGTTGGGGACGACGAGGGAAGCTCTGGCCGAGTTTAGCAATAAAAATTAGAAAATGCGGACTCTAATATTTAGGATAAACTGAAATATAAAACTTTCCGGAAATAGAAACAAGATCTCGAAATGATCCGGTTGTCTCACTCCCATACCTGAAAAAGATAATTCAAAAGTGACTTTACATCTCACCTGGAGAATATTGATGAATAATAAGTTAAAGTTAGGAATATTTTTCTCTCAACCCTTATTGACTTCTGTGTCAATTGGAATGAGTATAGTAACCGCGATCGCCTTCACCAGCATCCCCAGTTTAGCACAGATTAATATAGCGATTTTACTGGAAATTTTAGGTGATGAAAATGAAGTATTTATTGAAGATCAAGTAGCTCAGGAAAGCGATGATGCTGCTTTAGGGGAAGAAGTTCGTACCGAACAGGCTCGTGCTCAATTAAGCTTTAATAATGGTGCTGCTGGACGTATTGATGAAAACTCCTCTATCGTTGTCGGTCAATGTATTGAAGTCGAACAAGGGGCAATAGTTGCTTCCGGCCCTGCTAATGGATGTTTATCAGACTTTGCCGTTGGAGTTGAGGGCACCATTTATTTAATGCAAGTCGATCAAGACAATATTGGTCAAATTAATATATTAGAAGGTCAAGTTCAACTGCGACGACAAGATAACCTAGAAAATCCCGATCCTCTGATTATTGAAGCCGGACAAAAAGCAACGGGTTTAGTACAAGATTTAGCCCTGGAAGATGTTGTAATTGAACCGTTAACGAAAGAAGAATACGAAGCGATTATTACTGGCTCACTATTTCGAGATTATCAAGATCAGCTTCCTGATGAAGATAAAATTAATCAAGTTTGTGAACGCTTGTATGGAGATTGTTTAGCGGTCGGTAGCGAACCTCCTGAAGCCGGGACAGAAACTCCAATTCGGGGTTTATGGTAGGATTCAAAAGCTGAGTCTGAACTAAGAATTCTAAATAAATATGAATCTACTCAGATATATAGCTCAGCTTTTGTTCATATTTTTTTAGATCAAATCTATTTAATCTATGGTATTAAATCACTAGATGGTCAGCTCTGATTGAATCAAGCGATCAAAATAACGACTGAGTTCTTGCAGGCTGCCCACTTTGAAATATAAAAATTCTGTGAATAAAAATGAGTAAAACTTCATTTTTTTTGAGATAATTGTTGTATATTTTTCGGAGTTGAAGTATAATTCTATGCAACTCAGATAGTTTATAGACGATAAGCCTCTAGCTTGTAAAGGAGATATTGTCTTCAATTCTCTGTACTATCTGCCTTGGCGATCTAATTACTTTTCCTTCAATTACCTGTATTATCTACCTTTCAAGCCGAATTGCTGTTCCTACAAGTTCTTAGTAATCACACATAAGAACAAAGGTTATGCTAAGTACTAAGTCTGAAAAGTAGTGTAGAATACAACATCAGTGAAGAATAAAGGTTAAAAACCTCAATCAGGTTAGCTGATCAATTGCTGCTACCACCAGAGTGATGAAAGAGTCAGCCCAATCATCAGGATGCATGGTGTAACTACCTGGCTGAGTTAAACTCAGTCATCTCAACTTAACATGAATAATCAATTAAGAATTTTGCTGATCATTGAGCAATGTAATCCCGGTTGGGCATCTGTTCCCTTGGTAGGATATAAATTTTATCAAGAAATTAGTAAACGGGCTGATGTTACCTTAGTGACTCACGAGCGAAATCAAAAGAATTTATCTCAAATAGAAGCCCATAGCAATATCATTTATATTTCGGAAAGTGGCTGGCTCAAAAAATACTACAGACTGATTAAAAACATCCTAGCAATTGGTAGAATAAATTGGCCGCTTTACCATACTTTGATGTATCCATTTTACGCAGAATTTAATCAAAAAACCTATAAACAGTTCAAAGATAAAATTATCAATCACGATTATGATATTGTTCATGTGATGACACCGATGATCCCCCGGTATCCGGTGAAAGTCGTTCAAGTTTGTCAGCATACACCTTTTATATTAGGGCCGGTTAATGGGGGTATACCGTTTCCAACCAGTTTTAAAGATAAAGCCAAACAAGAGTCTGCTGCGTTGAATTTCTTAAAAGTAATTGGTCGCGCTATTATACCGGGATATACTGATACCTATAGAAAAGCAGATCGAGTGCTTATGGGTTCAACCTATACATTGGAAAATCTCAAAAACTTACTCGATCTCCAGCAGAAGAAAGTGATGCTATTTCATGAAAATGGCATCGATCAAAAATTCATGAGTGTGTTCACAAAATCTAAGTCCTCAGACTCTCAACCCATCAATTTATTGTTTGTCGGTAGACTGGTTCCTTACAAATGTACCGATATTTTAATAGAAGCAGTCAGCCAGTTAAAGCCCTCAATTAAACAAAAAGTAAAATTAACTATTGTGGGTGATGGCTCAGAAAGAAAACAGTTAGAACGTAAAGTTCAGCATCTGAAGTTAGATAAAATGGTCACTTTTACAGGTTGGGTTGAACAAAAAGATACCCTCAACTATTACAGACAGGCAGATATTTTTTGCTTTCCTTCTATTCGAGAGTTTGGTGGTGCCGTTGTGTTAGAAGCAATGGCTTGCGGACTCCCTTGTCTTGTGGTTAATTATGGCGGAATTGGTGAATATGTTACAGAAGAAACAGGATTTAAAATAGAGCCAATTTCGAGGAATTATTTAAGACAAGAATTGACAGACAAAATAGAGCTTTTAGCAGAAAATGAAAATCTGCGGCAACAAATGTCACAAAAAGCCAGAGACAGAGTGCAAGAGTTTACCTGGGAAAACAAAGCTCAAAAAATGGTTGAACTTTATCACACAGTCAAATCTGATAAAAAAGCTTTATCATCAGAACCGACACCGTTTGAACCTGTCGCCTCAGCAATGTCCCACATTTAAGTGACTGGTAACAGGAGAAATTTCTTCTAAAATCTTAAATGTAGCTGTCTGGAGGTGAAATCTGACAATGACATCTTTACCCACTTCTTCAAGCAACCGCCGCCATGCTGTTGTCATGGGTGCAAGTATGGCAGGACTGCTGGCGGGTCGTATTTTACTCAATCATTTTGAACGGGTGACTATTGTAGAACGCGATCGCCTCGGTTCGTCTTCTGAACCCCGTCGAGGCGTGCCTCAGGGGACTCATGCTCATGTGTTGCTTACCCGAGGACAGCAAATTTTAGAACAGTTATTTCCGGGTTTTATTGCAGATCTTGCCGCGGAGGGTGCGCCTCAAGTGAATTGGACAGCCGAATGTCCCATGTATAGCATTAAAGGTTGGCAACCCCGCTTTGTTTCTGATGTGGTGACTTATACTTGTAGTCGCAGTTTTTTGGAATTAAAAATACGGCAACGCCTGCAACAATTTGATCGACTTCAATTTGTAGATCAAAGCAGTGTCAGTGAGTTAATTTATAATAGCTCGCGCCGTGAAATTACAGGGGTAAAAGTTCGTCATCTGAAAACCGATGAAACTGAAACTTTACAGACTCAATTAGTTGTTGATGCCACCGGCCGTAACTCCAATGCACCCAAATGGTTAACGCAGTGGGGATATGAAGCCCCTCAAGAAACGGTGATTAATCCCTTTTTAGGCTATAGCAGTCGTTGGTATCAGCAACCCAGTGATTTGAAGGTAGACTGGAAAGCATTGTTAATTGAAAATTTAGCCCCCAATCAAGGCCGGGCTGGTATATTATACCCGGTTGAAGGCAATCGTTGGATTGTCAGTCTCAGCGGTTTGGGACGAGATTATCCGCCAACAGATGAAGCGGGTTTTCTGGAATTTGCCCGCAGTTTACGCCATCGGATTATCTATGATGTGATTAAGAATGCTCAACCCCTTTCCCCGATTCATCCCTATCACCGCACAGAAAACCGTCTGTATCATTATGAAAAGTTGACTCGGCTGCCACAAGGGTTAGTGATGCTGGGGGATGCGGTTTGTGCTTTTAATCCTATTTATGGACAGGGAATGACCACTGCTGCTTTAGGGGCATTGACGTTAAATGAATGTTTACAGTCTCAAAAACAATGGACTGGGTTAACTCAAACTTTCCAGAAAAAACTGTTTAAAGTGATTCAAAATCCCTGGTTAATGGCGGCGGGAGAAGATATTCGCTGGCCGACAACAGAGGGAGGTAAAACGGATTGGATGACCCAATTAAATCAAGGCTATTTTAATCAAATGATGTTAATTATGAAAGATAACCCCGATCTGTATCATACCTTTAATGAAGTGATTCATATGCTGAAACCACCGACCGCTTTATTTCATCCTAAATATGTGTTTAAAGTGTTGGCTAGTCTACTGAATAATCGTTCTAACTTGACTGAATCAATGCCTGATTCAACTATTCCGCAATTGTCTTCGCCCGGTTAGGAATAGGGCGCATTCAATGCGCCCCTACAGATTAATCAATGTGGAAATTAAACGGTAAACGGGTGTAAATACCTCGGGAATCATTCATCGCTTGTAAAGCAGTCAGTTCTTTCTGAAGCTTGAGAAATTCCTGAGTTAATGGGTCGGGTTTAGGTAAAGATTCGGTAACTTTTGTTCCCGATAAATTCTTAAAAATTCGCTCTTCTAAAGTTCGACTTTTAGGATATTCTACTAATTTCCAATCGTCTTCTAATTCAGCTACTTCAGCCGCTGCGATAATTGCATCTTCTATCCCGCCTAATTCATCAACTAAGCCAATTTCTTGAGCATCTAATCCTGACCAAACTCGTCCTTGAGCAATTTCTTGAACTTTTGATTTGGGTAAGTCGCGAGATTCTGCAACTTTTGTGATAAATCGCTCATAAATTAAATCAACCATTTTTTGAATTTGAGCCAATTCTTCAGGGGTTTTAGGACGAATACCCGTGGTTAAATCCGCAAATTTTCCGGTTTTGACGCTATCCCAAGTAATCCCATTTTCATTAGCAATTTCTTGAACATTAAATAACAAGCCAAATACTCCAATTGAACCGGTAATGGTATTGGGTTCTGCAAAGATTTTATCAGCATCTGCCGAAATCCAATAGCCCCCAGAAGCGGCTAAATTCCCCATCGAAACAATCACTGGTTTTTCTTCTGCTTGAATCAGTTCAATTTCTCGACTAATCACTTCTGAAGCCGTAGCGCTGCCTCCTGGACTATTAACTCGTAAAACAACCGCTTTGACATCTTGATCAAATCGAATTTTTCGTAACTGTTTCGCTAGGCGATCGCCACCTATTTGGCCGCTAACCCCTTGACCTTCAACAATAGTCCCTTCTGCATAAACAATGGCAATTTGATTATCACTTTTAGCATCTCCTTGACGGGCTTTCAGCACTTCTGGTATGCTGGCATAAGATTTAATCGTCATCTGACGAAAGAGTTTATCTTCCGCTTCTGATTCTTCAGTTAGTTCTTTAAAATCAGTCACAACTTGATCAAAATAAGCCACTCGATCCACTAATTTTTGTTGTTGGGCTTCTTCTGCCATTAAAATACCTTGATTATTCACAACTTGCCCAATTTGAGCCGCAGTTAAATTCCGACTCGGACTAATTGAACCGACATATTCTCCCCAAATATCACTTAATAATTGTTGGGTTTGTTGTCGGTTTTCCGGACTTAATTCTTTCCGTAAAAACGGTTCAACGGCTGACTTATATTTCCCGACTCTGGTAACTTGTACCCCGACACCAAACTTTTCTAAGGCTCCTGTTAAAAACATCACTTGAGCACTTAATCCATTCATTTCTAATGAACCTAAGGGGTGAATAACAACAGTATCAGCTACTGAACTTAGATAGTATTCTTGTTCTGTCCAATCAATATCATAAGCAATAATCGGTTTACCAGATTCTTTAAATTGTTCTAGGGCTTCTCTCACTTCTTTTAAAGTCGCCAAACCATTACCAGCCGCCGTATTTCCCCCTTTTAAATATAAGGCAACAATGCGGTCATCCTCACTGGCTTTTTCTAAGCTATTCAATAAGGTTCGCAGTTGTATTTGATTCGGAATAGACTCAGCGACTGCTTGCTCTAATAGTTCGCCCGTGCTATATTCAGGATCGGCATCGGTTATATTTAAAGACAGATCAAACACCAAGACTGACTTATCTTTTACCTTCGGCCCTGTATCTTTTGAAGCCGCAGAAACTGCTAAAAAAACCAATCCTCCTACACCCATTGTGAGAATGAGAGCAAGTCCTAGTAAATTACCCACTAAGCTAGCAAAGGTGTATTTTAAAAAGTCTTTCATAATAATTTTAGAGGGGGAGTGAGTATGAATGATTGGAGTGGACTCAAATTAAAGTGAATAAAGATTAAACCCTAATCAAGAATCCCATACTTTAATTTTAGCTAATTTTCTGATTTTGAGGTTTGATTCGTTCAGATAGAATTAAGACTTTCCGGATTCCAAACGTAGTTTTTCATATCCTCTGGCCAGGACACCTCAGCAGGAGTCGCTAGCTTTAAGATATTATGATAAAGTTGATGGTGCAAACCCACAAAATCCCCTACTGCTAAGTTATTTTTAAGGAACGTTTGACGTAGCAGTTCAATTGTAAACATCATATTATGAGCTTCAAAAATGCCAGGAGAAAATACACGAGGATATTTTAAAAAGAGAATATCTTGACGATTTGTTTTTTCTGGGGTAATTCCTAGTTTTTCGGGTAAAGGATCCCCTTCAATGTAAACCATAATATATTTCGGCCCTTTAACCCATTGTGAATAACCATTTCCAAAGGTCAAGATATTAATAAATTTACGGCTTTCTTCTTCCCATTTTAGCTGTCGATCTTTTCTATTTTTAATCTTCAAAACTTTAGCAGAATAATGAATAAATTTTCGTTTGGCTCTTTGGATGGCTCGTCCGAGTAGAATTGTACCGTGACTATCACCCGAAAAATTAATCATTTGCTGCTTTTGAATGGCATCTAAAATCAGAATGGCGGTATTATCAATTACAGGACTATTTAATAATCCTAGGCGATGAATGGCTGCATCTATCCAGTCGAGATAAGGATTAATGGTTTTTAAAATAGGCTTTTCTTTAAGAAAAGAAGCATTATTTAAATTCGCAATTCCTGTATTTAATCGTTCTGCATATCGGCGGCTACGCTTAGAAGACTCTGGGGCTACTTGACCTAAACCTGGAATAAAAATAGCAAATAGTTCCTGTAAATCTCCTTCGGGATAGTAGGTAATTTCTTGTGCTATGGTTTCTAAGGTATTTTCTGCACCAATAACATCATCAAAATCAAAGACTTTTTCACTTCCAGGATTTTGAAATTGGCCGTCATATTTTTTATCTGAAAATAGAAATTCTATCAGCCAGCGCCAATAAGGAGATTGAATAGTTTGGGTATTATTTTTAGTATTCATTGAGTTTAAATAGAAGAATCATCAACTAATTGAAAGCAGGTAAGCTTCATGTAATCTAATACTCGGAATCGTTAAGCGAACGGTTTCATTGGTAACTGCTATTTTTTCTTGTTTAAGAGTATCAAGTTGCTGAATTACTTTTTCTTCAGCGTTGGGAATTCTTTTAATTGTCAGGGTTAAAGGTTGCCCCGGTTGAGAATAGCCTAATTGTTGTATATTTTTTAAGGTTAAAACAACGGTTGATTGTTTGGGAGAATTACCTTGTTGAAAATAACCAAACAGAATCTGTGCCTGTTTTGTACCATCAGATTGACTGGCTAAAGCAACAACTTGAGGATTATTTGAACGGCTGACAACACGAGAATTAAACCCATCTGCATAAGCCTTATAAACCCACCAAGCCGCCCGAGGTGCAGCTTGTCCCGGCACTACTAAACCATCTAAACTTTCATTAAAACAGTTATTTGTTCCGCCTGCTTTCGGTGTCCAACAGGCTTTGCACGCCCCGTCTGCTTTACCTGTTTCTGTGTAGTAAAGATAGCCTAAAATTTCAGCCGGACGATATTGAGCCGTTGGCCCGATAATTTCATTAACATACAGTTTTTGAATTTTAAGGCTGCTGTATTTAGGGTTTTGTTGATAGGATTTTCTGGCATCATTAATATGACTGGTAATAGAACTAATAGCATTATCATTGAGTTCATGCCAAGATAAGAAATTGACTTCTAAATTATTATCTTTACAATAATCTAGAAATTCTGTAATAAAATTTTTATCATATTTTGTAATACTAGGCCCCCCAATCATTGCGGTTGGCCCCAACTCTTGTCGTAAAACAGTATAAGCCCGTTTATAAGTTTCAAAAAACTGTTTGCGGCTACCATTCCAAAAAGGATCTTTTAAATCAGGCTCATTCCAAACATCCCAAATTATTTTCTTATTTTTATGTTGTTGGGCTAATTTTCTAACGCGGGCTTCCCAGGCTGGATAATCTTGATACGGCCAAGGTCGGTTGCCTTTTCCATATCCCCAAGTATCACTGAGTAGCAGTTGAAATTGAGCATTTAATCCCGTTAATTTAGGGTAGGCATTAAACCAAGAAGTCCGCCATAAATTCGGTTGTAAGGGTTTAATAATACTTTCGGGAGGGTTATCAATGGTTGCACCATATAAAAAGCCACTCATGGAATGAATTCCCGTTTGACGGTTAGCAAAATCTACTTCAATTTGGGCTTGTTGTTGTCCAAAAACAGGTGAAGGTTTTATACTCAGAAAAATAATAGTTAGAATTGTGATCAAACTGAGAAAAAGCCATCGAAATTTGTTTTTGAGTGTATTTTTTTTAAAAACGGCAAACATTTTAATAGATAAAATAAGGAATAAAGAAAAGAATTGCTAGCTTGACGAATAATATATTCGGCTCAAAGCTAACAATATTTTTCCTAAAAAATTAACGCAAAGTCACAAATTCTTCACCGCTGGTGGGGTGAATGCCCATAGTATCATCGAAGTCTTTTTTAGTGGCTCTCATATTAACAGCGATCGCAATGCCTTGAATCAATTCAGCAGCATCTTTTCCCACCATGTGCGCCCCAACAACTACATCAGTATTTTGTTCAACAATCAGTTTCACCATCACTTTCTCATC
>CAYNXM010000151.1:0-10107 GCA_964401105.1 uncultured Lyngbya sp.
GACCTCTAATCACAATTGGATTGTTCTCACTGGTTCAAAGCTTCATCACTGTGTGTTTACTCACAGGACTCACTCCAAAACCCACTCAGGCTTTAGAGAGTTCTAACCCTACCCTGAAAATTGGTGTTGTCCAGCAATTTGGTAAAGATGCAAAAGATACCCTTATCCTCAAAGCCACCGAAGGAGATCATTTAACGCTACGGTTTGAGACTCCTGAAGGAGAGAAAGTGCTGCAAACCCTGAGTGTAACCATTAAATTGGGAACCCAGCCTCTGCCAGAAGCCAGAGTGGATGAACGGTTGATTTTGGGCAACTTCCGCAGTTATGAAACCGCCCTGCAACGGGCAACAAAGTTACAAACTCAAGGGATTGAAGTTGAACTGGCCCAACCCGACTTATGGCAAATTTGGGCAAAACGCAGTGTTTATCATACTCCTTTGTTGCGGCGTTGGTTGCTTAAAAGTCTCAAAGCCCAAACCGAACAACTTCCTTCTGTTTATCTCAATACCCAAGTTAAGCAAAAACGGCGAATTCCTTACTGGGTACTCGGGGGATATCGTTATAACCGTCATGAATTAGAAATCACCTCAACTCAGCAGCAGATTCAAGTCAGTCGCCGCAAAAATGACAAAAAACCGATGCTGTATGGCGGAGAACTGAAATTACAACCGGATTCTTATGGCACTTATACCCTAGTTAATTCTGTGCCATTAGAGACCTATTTACGGGGCGTAGTGCCCCATGAAATGGGAGCATGGCCCCCGGATGCCTCAATTGAATCTCAGGCGATTTTATCCCGCACCTATGTTCTGCGGAATTTACAGCGATTTGAAGCGGATAATTATCAATTGTGTGCCAATACAGATTGTCAGGTTTACAAGGGATTAACAGAAGTCTATCCTTCAACCGATCGAGCAGTTGTGAAAACTCAGGGTCAAGTTCTCACTTATAATGATGAATTGGCAGATGCTGTTTATTTTTCTGTTAGCGGCGGTATCACTGCGAATTTTCACGATATTTGGGATGGGGTTGAACGGCCTTATCTACAGCCTGTGATCGATGCATATCAACCAATTTGGGACTTGTCTCAAAACAGTTTGGCAGACGAACAGAAGTTTCGTCAGTTTATGGGATTAAACAAAGGCTTTAATGAAGAAGGATGGCTTGATTTTCGCTGGAAACAGTTTACTTCTTTAAGGGCAATGGCAGGTCATTTAAAGTATTATCTCGAACGAAAAAATAGCCCCCAAGCTAATTTTAAAACCCTAAAGAAGGTAGAAATTGTAGAGCGATCGCCTTCTGGACGGGTGTTAAAAATGATTGCTACAACAGATATCGGACAGATTGAAATCCAAAAAGATGAAATTCAAAATGCTTTTGTTCCGCCAATTAGCACTTTGTTTTATATTGATCCCGTGTACGATCCGAAGAATAAAACCAGTAAAATCCTCAAAGGATATTTATTCGTTGGGGGTGGATTTGGACATGGTGTAGGCTTGAGCCAAACCGGATCTTATCAGCTTTCTGAGCTGGGTTGGTCGAGTGAAGAAATTTTGAATTTCTATTTTCCGGGTACACAAATTCAATCTATCAGTGAACCCATTAGTGCTTGGCAACCCCCCTTATCAATGAATAATTAAAGGCAGCTCAATTTAAGGATTAGGACAGCATATCCTATGGATATGATATGCCCTAATCCTGATTACTGATGCCGGAATTTAGTAGAGTGCCTCTTCCTTATGAGTGACAACCACACAGTCAGCAGTTGGTTTTGCCACACAGGTGAGAACAAAACCCGCTTCGATTTGATCATCATCAAGGAATGATTGATCTTCTTGATCCACTGTACCTGACTCCAGTTGACCCGCACAAGTGGAGCAAGCACCAGCACTGCACGAATAAGGAAGATCAACCCCCTGTTCTCCGGCTGCATCCAAAATGGTTTCATCCTCTGGAACATCGATGATTTGTTCACCCTCAGGCGTTTTTAAGGTGACTTTATAACTAGTCACGTTATGATCCTCTCTTGAATTCGACAGCTATGTATTAGAAACTCAACCTGATGAATGAATACAGTTTCGGGACGAGCCTTTAGGCTTTTTTTGTTTCAAGAAGGTTGTCTTAAAACTGCAACAGAATGATAGAACTTTCCTGACTAACCTAAGTCGTTTAAAGCATCCTCTTGGTGAGTTTCAATCACACAATCAGAAGTTGCATAAGCAACACAAGTCAAAATAAAACCAGCGTCAATTGCATCTTCTTCTAAGAATGATTGATCGTCTTGATTAACTGTTCCAGATACTAATTTACCACCACAAGTGGAGCAAGCACCGGCACGGCAAGAATAGGGCAGATCAATATCTTGTTCTTCAGCTACATCCAGAATATACTCATCATCGGGTACCTCAATGGTTTTTTCACCATCAGGCATTTTTAAAGTCACGTTATAAGTTGCCATGTTTATGGTACTCCTCTCTCAAAAATTAACAGAATTTATCGACGGGTTGGGCTATCGCCCAAACATTTTCCGTCTAATGTTGATGCATATTGCAAAGCAACGATCATCCCTGAGCTTACTGCTGAACCTTAAGGCTCTCTCAACCCGCTAGCTCTTCTTCTTTGTGAGTTTCAATTGTACAATCAGAAGTGGGTTGAGCCACACAAGTTAAAATCCAACCCTCTTCAATTTGATCATCCTCGAGGAATGATTGATCGTCTTGATCGACTGTTCCAGATACCAGCTTACCAGCACAACTGGAGCAAGCTCCTGCACGACAAGAGTAAGGCAGATCAATGTCTTGTTCTTCAGCTATATCTAGAATAATCTCATCGTCTGCTACCTCAATGGTTTTGTCACCATCAGGCATTTTTAAAGTCACGTTATAAGTTGCCATGTTTATGGTTCTCCTCTCTCAAAAACTAACAGAATTTATCGACGGGTTGGGCTATCGCCCAAACATTTTCCGTCTAATGTTGATGCATATTGCAAAGCAATGCTCTAGCTGAGCTTACCACTGAATGTAAAGGATTTCTCAAAACCTCTTAAATTAAACCGAAGTCTAATGAGTTCGAGAACCTTTAATGCCGATCAAAAAGTAGTTCACTTAATACAGTTCTTCTTCTTGATGAGTCACGATGACACAATCAGAAGTGGGTTTAGCCACACAAGTCAGAACAAAACCCGCTTCAATTTGCTCTTCTTCCAAGAAAGACTGGTCAGATTGATCCACACTACCTGACTCTAGCTTTCCATTGCAAGTGGAGCAAGCTCCTGCACGACAAGAATAAGGTAAATCTATACCTTGATCTTCAGCCACATCTAAGATCACCTCATCTTCTGATACCTCAATGGTTTGTTCACCATCAGGCATTTTTAGAGTCACTTTATACGCCATGTTGTATCCTTCCCTCAAATTCAGCAGAAACTATAAGAATCCCTGATGCAAATCAAAAGAGCCATTTAACCCTTTTCCTTGCAGCTTGGTTTTTCTTTACATTCTGAAATATTAAGGGATAAAAGCAAACTTGTAAAACATCTTGGGTCAAGATTTTGAATGGATTTTATTATAAATTTTTCTAATTACATCCTAATTACTTATACCTAGTCTACCGAAAGGAGGAGGGTCCAGAGGGAGGCAGACGAGAAAACAGCGGTTAGCCAGTTAAAGATTAAATCCTTACATCGACCCCTTTTTCAAGGTTTTACCCTCAATCTCCCCCTCAGCTTGATGTACAATCCCCCGTAACGCCTCGGTTATCTCCTCTGGAGCCTCACCCCAGAGTTGACGTTGATGGGCTTCTAACAACCGCTCAGCCATGTCTCGTAGCGCCCAAGGATTTTTCTGTTGAATAAACTGTTGCACGGTTTCATCTAACAGATAAGCCTTCGCAATGCCTTCATACATAAAATCTGCCACACAATTAGCAGTGGCATCGTAAGCAAATAAATAATCGACTGTTGCGGCCAATTCAAACGCCCCTTTATAACCATGTCGCATCACGCCAGAAATCCATTTAGGATTAACAACTCGAGAGCGATAAACCCGAGCAATTTCTTCTTGAAGTTGTCGAATTTTGGGATTTTCCGGTTGAGAATGATCTCCAAAATAAGTCTGAGGATTCTTCCCAGTTAATGCTCGAATTGCTACTGTCATTCCCCCTTGAAACTGATAATAATCATCGGAATCTAATAAATCATGTTCTCGATTATCTTGGTTATGTAAGACAATCTGCAATTGTTTTAAACGCTGTTGAAAGGTTTCCGGTACAGAGATTCCTTGTGCTGTTGCACCACTATAAGCGTAACTACTCCAGTTCAAATAAGCCTGAGCTAAATCTCGATCATTTTGCCAATTTTGCGCTTCAATTAACCCTTGTAACCCAGCTCCATAAGCCCCTGGTTTTGAACCAAAGACACGATATTGCGATCGCATTTCTGCCTGTTGTGAAGTTAATCCGGCTTGTATCCATTCTTGGGTTTCTTGCTGAACTTGTGCCGCTAAGGGATTGTTTTCGGGTGATTCTTGTAAGTTAGAAACCGCTATAACTGCTTGATGAAATAAATCAATTAAGTTGGGAAAAGCATCCCGAAAAAATCCTGAAATTCGTAATGTCACATCGACTCGAGGACGGTTTAAAATTGATAACGGTAATATTTCAAAATCTATCACTCGCCGGGACGGTTGATCCCAAACAGGACGTACTCCTAATAATGCCAATGCTTCAGCAATATCATCTCCACCAGTTCGCATTGTAGAGGTTCCCCACACCGACAAACCCAAGGTTTTAGGGTATTCTCCATTCTCCTGAGTATAGCGTTCAATTAATGCCTCGGCGGCGAGTTGACCCACCCGCCAAGCTGTTTCTGTGGGGATAGCGCGAATATCAACGGAGTAAAAATTACGTCCTGTGGGTAATACATCGGGTCGTCCTCTTGTGGGCGCACCTGAAGATCCACTGGGTACAAATTCACCATTTAATCCTATTAATAAATGACTAATTTCTTGATTTGTTTTTTGCAAGTTTGGCAACAGTTGATATTGAATCCAATTCAGTTCTTTTTTTGTATTAATTCCCACCTCATGAGGCTGTTTTTCTAAAATTAAATCATCGATGAGATTTGCTGCATATTTTTCTATTGCTTCTACTGCATCACCCACAGTGCGACAGGGGTAATTTTGCAACATTAATGGCGTTAAAAACACTTCTGATAAATCTGCTGTTAACGGATCAAAGTCTAATTGTAAATCTTGAGCAATTGCCCGTAATAAACCCATTCTTTTACTATCCGGTTGTCGAGCGATCGCTATAATTAAATCTCGCAATTGACGACCTTGAGGACATTGTCCAAAAATATGTAAACCCTCTCGGATTTGAGCTTCTTTTAGTTCACACAAATAACCATCAATAGAATTTAAACTCGATAAATTGATTTCCTCATTGAGTCCTAAATCTTGATTGATATCTTCCTGTTGAATTACTTCTAAAATCCGTTCACCAATCATCGACAATCTTGAAGGATCTAAAGACTGCGCTTCATAATATTCATCAATCAATCCTTCTAATTTTTGTAAGTTTCCATATAATTCTGCCCGAGTCATGGGTGGAGTTAAATGATCTAAAATCACTGCGTGCGATCGCCGTTTTGCCTGGGAACCTTCTCCTGGATCATTGACAATAAAGGGATAAAAATGAGGGATTGCACCAAAGGCAATTTCAGGATAACAATTCTGAGATAAACCGACACTTTTTCCCGGCAACCATTCTAAATTACCATGTTTTCCCACATGAATTATTGCATCGGCTTGAAAGATTTGTCGTAGCCAAACATAAAAGGCTAAATAATCCGGAGTCGGTTCTAAATCTGGGGCATGATAATTTAAACTCGGATCTTTATCGTATCCCCTAGAGGGTTGAATTCCAATAAAAATATTTCCCAGTTGTAACCCGGAAACGGTAAAATCATCAGCTTTAAATTCTGACTGCCAACGCTGTTGAATTTGGTCTTGAATAATCTGTGGTAGTTCAGTAAAATATTGTTGAAAATTATGATAGCTTAATTTTTGATAAACTACACGGAAATCATCTCCTTCTGGATCATTTGTTACTCCAGTTGTTAGTTTTTTGATTAATTCATCGCCACTACCCGGAATTTGATTAATATCATAGCCTTGCTGTTGCAATGCCTTCAAAATTTCTATACAACTCGCAGGTGTATCTAAACCCACACCATTAGCTAAGCGTCCATCTTTATTCGGATAATTGGCTAAAATTAAAGCAACTTTTCGTTGTGAAGGTACTTTCAGTTTTAATTGTACCCAATTTGCGGTTAAATCAGCCACAAAATCCACTCGATCTTGAACGGGAATATAACCGATTATATCCGTTTCTAACTGGGGATTCCAATTTTGAGTAGCTTTAAAAGAAATGACTCGACTAATGACTCGTCCATCAACTTCTGGCAAAGCAATATTCATCGCAACATCCCGGGGAGAAAGTCCTTGAAAACTCTCTTGCCATTGTTCCTGAGTCCCCCCACTTAAAATCACTTGTAAAATCGGAATATTTAAGCTAAACAGTGGCGACTGAGTCGGATCAGAAGCCGTAATATTATTAATCGAAAAACTAGTAGTATTTAATAATAATTCAATCCGTTGCAACATCTCTACTACTTCCGCTTGAATATCGCGATCGCGTAAAGATGAAACAAATACCGGAATCGGCTGTAACTTTTGCTCAATTAACGCTTGACAAAGTGCATCAATCGGTTTAGTATTTCCACATAAATAATGAGCGCGATAAAACAGTAAACCAACTCTGGGATATTCTGTTTGTTTTGAGTCAGTTTTACTTGAATAAATTCCGACCTTAGGAACCGGGACTGGTGGACCCGGTTGATAAGACTTATTCAGGCAAACTTGACCCAGAAATAGTAACGCTTGGGTCATATTATCAACACCCCCTTCAATCAAGTAATGCCAGACTTGATTAACAACTGTCAGAGGAACTGTTGAATGACTGATTAAATCCGGATCGGGTCGATCATCACCCGGTAAAAGTAGTAATTGAATCTTGTTATTTCTAACAACTTCTTGTAAGACTTCCAAGCCATAAGACCAATAAGAACGTCCCCCTAATAACCGTACAACAATTACCTCTGCCTGCTGTAAAACATCCTCAGCATAAGTATCAATAGAAAGTTGTTGTTGTAAGTTTAATAAATTAGTGGTTCTAATTTGCGGAAAATCAGAGGGTAAGCGACCGATAGCAGCAGCTAAAGTTTGAATATCCGTATCGGCTGCGGTTAAAAAAATAATGGGTGCAGGGGTTTGTTCAACAAAAATTACCCCTTCAGTATCAGGGTTCCATCCTCCCGGAGTTGTGGCAATTCGATGCATTGAATATTAGTTAATAATACAGTCAGTCATTTGACTTGCACAGATCACTAGATAACTGCTTTACTCTATTGAGAATAAAGCTTTTAGGCGATATTAAATACAAATTTTTTCTTAAGCTTTGATCAATCTCAATATTTCCTTTTCATATAACCCCCTATCCTGTTTTTAGGACAACCTCAGTGTGGATCATCCATCATTATTGTTGACAGGGCTTTACAGAATCTTTACAATAATTATATCTATTTTGATACAAACTTTATAAAATCGTGATTGATTTTCTTTTACACTGGATGTAAGCAACACAAAGCCAGATGCAATCAAAAATTGAGCTGACCTCTATTTCGAGTCATTCAATACATTGCACTGATTGGTCACAGACCAGAAATAATGGTTTGCTTTGAATCAGGCAATTTTCATCTAGTCTGCATCATTGATCTGCCAACTTTACAGTAACCCGTTACAATATATTGTTGATACTCGGGAAAAGTTCAGTCAACTGATTAGAAGAAAATGATTAACGGAAAGTTGGCGCGATCGCCTTCTGGGAAGTTGGCTAGCGCCAAACATTTCCCGTAAACATTTTCCTTAGGGGGTGTAGTCAAAACCTGGGTTGTTTTAGCCAGTCAACTTTTATCTAAAAATTACAACAAGAGTTCACTGTGATTGATTCTGGGTTTGGTTACTGTCCTTCCGATGATGAGCAAATTTTGTTTGCTCATTTTCAATGGTGTGTTGATACGCTTGAGTCACCTCAAGAACTGATTACTGATTTCCGTAATTTGTTTCTAGGAGAACGAGATCACTCCCAAAACTCTGTCTGGCAGGCCCTGGGAAGAATTGTTGATGCTGACAAGAGCGATCAAACCTTTCCATTTATTCTAAACCGTTGCTGCTATATTTTAATTAACCGCTGGCGAACTCGTTCCCGGTTGTATTGGGCAATTCCGGCACTGATTGAGTTGTTTGAGATCATTCCTCAAGGATTACCCTCCAGTTGGACAGCAAAACGGTTACGTTCCCTAATTCAAATTTTCCGAGAAACTGAGCAATATCGGGCGCTACGACGAATTGCTCAAATTTATAGTGAAACCCCTTTAATTATTAGTCAACCCCAGACTCAGACTTTAGAACGTTTGATGGTTCGGTATCCCTTCTTATACGAACAGTGTTTATTAACTGATGATAGCACCGATGACCAACGGCAGCAAATTCGGAATATGCGATGGGAAGCCCAACAAAAATTCAATCAGGATTTATCCCAATATTTAGCTTATCATCGAACTCATCCAGACGAAAAAATTCATCTACCACCTGTCGCCAATCCTACCTTATTAAGTGAACGTAAGTTTAGAACTGCTTGGAAGCACTTTACAGGGCGAGTGGATGGGGGATACACCTATCAGGAATCTGCCAAATTATTCCTCAAGCAAAGCGTTCAAAGCTGTCCGTATCGAGTGTTTAAAGAAGATTTATTTGATTATCTCAATTCAACAGTAGAAGCCAAATATGGTGAGAAACGCTTTAGTCAACGATTAAATCAAGTTCTACAAGAAACTTTGCCCCATAATCATAGTCAAACTGTAAATCAGTCATTACTCGCCAGTACTTGCCGTAAACTGTTTAACTTTATCGTGGTAGAAAGTTCTCAAAATCCCAGCCATTTTGTGTTCTTGGATTTAATGAGTAACTTAGGGGGTAGCCGAGTGATTGGAATGTTACTTAAAATGATATTAATTTGTCGCAAAGTTAAAGCCGATTTAGAAAAAAGATTTTCTGTATTATTTAATCATTATGCAACATTTCCTCAAGATCAAGTGACTTGGCTGGTCGAATCTTTAGAAACCCTCAATATTGCTTTTAGTGCGAACTTTACCGCTTTAGCGGCTAGTTAACTCACTAAAATTATTAAAATATTCGCTTTAAATTTAAAATAAATCCAGGCAGGATATTTTCTCCAGATAATTCCATGGGATGTTCTAAAATCTCTACTTCTTGTTGAAAACGATAAATTTCTACTTGTTTATTTTGAGGATTGATTAACCAGCCTAACTTTGTACCATTATTAATATATTCTCTCATTTTATTTTGTAGCTGAGAAAGACTATCACTCGCAGAACGTAATTCTATTACAAAATCTGGACATAACGGTACAAAACCTCGCCGTTCTTGGGAGGTTAATGCATCCCAACGTTCACGACTGACCCAAGATGCATCCGGGGAACGAATTGCACCATTAGGAAGGGTAAATCCTCCAGAAGAATCAAATCCTTCTCCCAAGCTTTCGTTGGCTTCAAACCAATTATATAATTGTGCAGTAATACTAAAATTTCTTTGGCTAGATTCGCCGCCAGTGGGTGGGTTCACAATCAATTCTCCAGTGTGAGTCAGTTCTAATCTTAAATCAGGATTGTTGATGGCTAATTCGGTGAATTGTTCAGGGGTAACATGGAGAATAATAGAAGTAGGAATAGGAATTTCTAGGGTAAGAGTGGAGTCCATTGTATCACCTCCAGAAGTTTAAACTGAATCTTTTTATTGTACTCTATCCAACTGCAAATTCGGTGAATTGACGAATATTCGGATCGTGATAACCCAGAACAATTTTAGATTGAGGGATGCCTAATTGAACTAATTCATTAGCAACTCTTTATATCATATCTGAATAATTCGTTATGCTGTAGAGACGTTAAATTTAACGTCTCTACACAGG
>CAYNXM010000152.1:0-26362 GCA_964401105.1 uncultured Lyngbya sp.
ACACCTGAATATATGGCTCCTGAACAATCTAGAGGTAAAGTATTTAGAAGTAGCGATCTCTATAGTTTAGGGGCAACTTGTTTATATTTAATCACGGGAAAATCTCCTTTTGAATTGTATGATATTACTCGAGATCGATGGGTTTGGAGAAACTATTTGCCTCATAGTTTTACGATCACTCAAGCATTAAGCCAAGTGTTAAATAAACTGGTAGAAACACAAATTAGTCGTCGCTACGCTTCAGCAGAAGAGGTATTAGAAGATATTCAAAAGTTTAAATCACGAGGAACTGATGCTATTTCAAATACTCAAACTACTTTAAAACCAAATTATAATACATCATCAACCCCTATTTACTATAAATTATTCAATCAATTTTTTCGTAATTCCCAACAATCATTAGAAGATGAGTTAATCTCTGCTAGGGAAGTCGATTATACAAGATTACAACATCTTTTAGCGTCCCGGCGATGGAAGGCTGCCGACCAAGAAACTTGGGTAGTTTTATGTCAAGCATTAGGCTGGAATAATAAAAGATATTTACATCCTTATCATCTAAAAGAATTACCTTGCGAAGACTTAAAAACCATTAATCAGCTTTGGGTTAAATATAGTCAAAATCGATTTGGATTTAGTATTCAATCTCAAGTTTATCAGAGCGTTGCAGAAGATTATGGTCAATTTTGCTCGCGCGTCGGCTGGCTCACTTATCATACTCAAGATCCACTAAAAAGCTTAAAATACAGCCTTTCTGCACCCGTCGGACATCTTCCTTCTCGACATTGGATTATTCAAAGTGGTAAGTGGTGGCGACACGTTGAAATGGTATCTAATCGTCTAATTGAGTGTGAGATTTCTTAATAGAATAGCTTCATTTTATTCGTTTCTATTTTTTATCAAATTAAACTACTTTTGTCAATATTCGTCAAAAAAGCTTAATAATTTAATTGATGTTTTTACCGATTCTTATTAATCTTAAGCTGAAATCAGAAACAGAGTTTATCATTAAAATACAAATTCAATTGGCTAAAAGCTAAAGTGAAAAAGATTAAATCAGCGCTATATCGGTTTTGCTTAGAGACGTTATAGATAACGTCTCCAGAGGCATTACTTAGAAATAAAATGAACCCAAAAGTTGCCATCAGGGATGCAAACTCGTCGGATCAAACGATAGGAATAGTGAAGATAAGCCCCACTTAAATCGGTGCGATACCCTGTAGAAAACCACTCTCCATAAGGATCGTGAACAATGAAACCGTATTCATCGTATCCCACCACCACCACGATATGACCAAAAGAGGTAAAATAGCCATGAATAACAGCCGGTTTTCCAGAAGCCACCCAATCTTGAACATCTTCAATTAGGGCATTTTCAGTAAAGTAATCTTTCTGACCATAATCTCTAACAATTTGAGCTAAATCATAGGGACTATGGCGGCTATAACCTCGATCTAGGGCATAACCATAGAGTTCATCTTCAAATTGACTAATATCTGTACGAGCAGGAGTATCCAAATACTCTAAACACATCGCAATACTGGTAACATTGCAAGCGCCAGTTGGGTTAAACCAGTTATCAATTTGGGCTTTATAAGGCACATCCAAACGATAACTACTGGGTATAGGTATGGGATAGACTAACTTATCATCTTCATAAACAGTAGCGTGTTCTCCCCAAACATATACCATCGAACGACCGCCAAATGTTTCATTTCGCAGAGCCACTCTGAGATGGCTCCGAATGGGATCATAAGCTAAAATCTCAAACTCTTTTTCTCCAGGGACTGAAAACTTTTCAGAGCTGGCTAACTGGGATGAAGCAATGGGTTTGAGCTTAAAAACAGTACTCTTTGTCGTTTTCAGAATGGGGATAGGAGCTGATAGCTGCTCAGGGGTAGTTTCAATCAGCTTTTCTGCGGTGACGGCACCCAAATAACCCGCTTCGCCACAGTTTGTTAACTTCTGAAATCGGTGTAAGGCAGCCGTTGATTTTGGCCCAAAAATGCCGTCAGCCGGGGGATCGAGCAATTTGAGATCGATCAGTCTGGTCTGAATTTGGCGGCTTAATTCAGGGTCTTCATCAATCTGTCTAACATCATACTTGAGAGCGGTTCCAAGGAAATCCTGTAGTTTCATACCCATTTACTCGAGTCAAATTGTATTTTCAGCTTTGGGAAACTGGATAGTGTTGGTTTTTGTCCTACACAAGTTTCCCCGAAAGGGAAAATCACAGCAATTTTACCGAATCTTGTCCCTCTCTACCGATCCGATTTAAAATGGGATAATTAACACGGGTTCGCTACAACGGCTTGAAAATACGGCTCAATTCAAAGGGAGCAAGAAATCAACAGTTTCAACTGTTCCCCTAAACTCCCCAGATGCACCCCAGCTTAGGCAGTGGTCGGCTTAAGAATAACAATGCCATAAGCTTCGCTCGAAAGATATTGTTGAGCCGTTTGTTGTAGACTTTCAGTAGTGAGAGACTGAATTTTGACTGGATAAGTTAATGCTGCGTTTAAATCCCCAACGATAGACTGATAATAACCATACAGCCCAGCGCGATCGCTTGGGGTTTCATTGCCAAAAATAAATCGGTTCGCCACTTGAGTTTGAACCCGAGCCACTTCCGAGGCTTTAATCGGTTCGGTTTGTATCTGCTGAATCTGCTCAGTGATGGCTGTTTCAACTTCTGCTAAATGTTCTGCCGGTAGACGAGCCGCAATATAAAATACACCTTGGTGGCGTTGGGTCATGTGACTAACAGAAATCGAAGACACCAGTCGCCGTTGTTCCCGCAAATCCTGGACTAAACGAGAGGTTCGGCCCTGGCCTAAAATGGTTGCCAGTACATCTAAGCCATAAGTTTCATCCAGTTGGTTTAACCCTGGTGTGCGCCACAACATAATTAACCGCGCCTGTTGTAAAGTCGGGTCTTCGATTTCGCGCCTCACCACCTGAGTGAAACGGGATTCTGCTGTAGCGGTTGGTACAGGGGGTTTTTCCAAATTAGAAACCTGCAAATCTGGCATCCCCTCGGTGACAATATCAATCAGTTGCTCAACGGGTAAATTACCGACAACAGATACAGTAGCTTGGGCGGGTTGATACCAACTGTGATGAAAATCTTGCATTTGTTGACAGGAGACTTGCTCAATCACCGATGCCGGCCCCAGCACCGGACGTTTGTAAGGTAAACGTTCAAATACTGTTTCCATCGCTTGCCGAAAAGAGCGACGAGTGGGGTTATCCTCAGACCGACGAATCTCTTCTAAGACCACAAATCTTTCCCGTTCAAAGGCTTCTAACGGCAATTCAGGATTAAACACAACATCGAGTTGTAAAGGAGCCAAATCCGCGAAATCTTGAGGGGCTGTGGTGATGTAATAGTGAGTATAATCTTGGCTGGTGGCTGCATTGGTGACTGCACCCCGTTCTTCGATGCGTTGTTCAAATTCTCCCACTTGTAAATTGGGTGTGCCTTTGAAGACCATATGCTCTAAAAAATGAGCCATACCGTTGATCTCATCGGGTTCAACCGCAGAGCCAACATTGAGCCAAACACTGAGGTTGACAGCATCGACAGGTAACTGCTCGGCAACAATCGTTAAGCCATTGGACAATTGATGAATCGTGGGAGCATTGAGGGGGCGAGTAGAAATAGGATTAGTAAGGGTCGAGGTCATTCGATGCGATCTCACAGTGGTTTGTTCTTTATCTATCTTAGAGCGCTAGGATTTAATCTGGGATTTTATAGCACTACTATCGAAAAGAGGGTTAAGCTAAGATCCACTTCAATAAAATCGGATTAACTAATTCTGGCGCTTCATCTTGAGGACAATGCCCCACTCCATCGAGTCGAATGAATTCACGTACAGCGGGATATTCACCATAAGCTTGTCCGAGTTCGATGGGTTCCCAAGGATCATCGCTTCCCCATAACATAATGGCAGGGCAAGGTAGAATCGGTAGCAAATCTTCCGGTAAAGGCCCTTGGGAATATTGGGTAAACGCCACAAAAACATCCACTGCACCCGGAGAACGCGCTGGCTTGAGGAGCATCTCTATTAATTCATCGCTAATGGTTTCAGGACGCTTGTAGGCTTGTTTCAGGATGTTTCTGAGGGCTTTGGGTTGGGCAATTTGATTAAACATCAACTGACTCACCCATTTCATCCCGAGCAACCGTTGCACCCCACTGACGCCAATACCGCGATACCAGGGTCGTTTTCGTTCATGAAGCAGTCGCAGCGAACAGTTTAAGAGTGCCAATTCTATGACGATGTCGGGATGACTGACTGCTGTTTGCATGGCAACAATACAGCCAATTGAATTTCCCACTAAGTAAGCCTCAGTGCCGACCACCTGGCGACAAAAATCAGCAATTTGCTCTGCCCAAGTTTCAAAGGTGTAAGAAATGCTGTCACTGGGAAGAGGCTTTGCAGAATCTCCAAACCCCAGTAAATCGATGGCAAAAACACGACAATGTTGAGATAAAGCTGTAATATTCTTGCGCCAATGCCCCCAAGAAGCCCCGAAACCATGAATTAAGACGACCCCAGGGCCTGTCTCACCCGCTGCCACATAACAGATAGGGTAATCCTTCCACATCCAGGTTTGAGGAGTAAACTGATGGAGAAATTGCTCAATTTCTAAATTAGGGTGGGATGAAAGACGGGTCATGGTGATTCTAGAGGATAAGACGCTTTCTTAATAAATATAAAGTAATTTAACCTAATTTTGCTCACAAGTAGGGCATGGGGAAATACAAGTTAAAAGCTAAAAATTAAATTCCTACATCCCACTCATTACTGCTTTCTCTCAATTTATAAACATCTTAGGGCGCAGCGCTATTCGTTTGGCTGGTCAAATAATACCTCACTATTCCCTAAAATACGGACGCTTTACCCAACTGATTTTGTCACTTAAATGAGTTCTCTCTACACGAGCGACTGTGCAGTTTAGAGAAGGTGCAAATACATTGAGAGTAGGAATCAATTCATTCACTTTACAGGACAATTCGGCCCCCAAATTGATGAAGCCGTCAAAGACTTTCAATATCGTTATGGTGGCTTATTGATTGATGGAGTAGTTGGCGTAGAAACCTGGCGCGCACTTTGTGGATATGGTTTCCCTCTCGGACGCTTTTTCTATGCTCCCGATATTCCCACTCGCTACGATAGATGATATCCATACGCCTGCGTTGTGGGAAGGCGATATGGACGAAGCGGTTAAGTGTGTGCAACTGCGTCTACAGTCCTTGCTTGGGTTATCGAATTATTGCTGATGGTATTTTCGGGCCTAAAACCCGCGCCGCCGTAGAGAGTTTTCAACACCACGCTGGCTTAGCAGTTGATGGTATTGTGGGTCGTAAGACCTGGCGCGCAAGCTCGGACAAGAAACACTGTAGCAGCAAGAAGAAGGGCGTATGCAATGCGTCCTAAACTCTTCTTTTTCAGCAAGGGAGTCTCAAAACAAACAAGAGTGAACGCGCTCAGCAAACCGCGCTTGTCGCGGGGGAACAGTAATTTGCGGGTGAGTTCTTTATTGTCATGATTCTATCAATATTGATGGGTTGAATTTCTGTATGACTTCTCAAAAATATTTTTATTAAAAACTTGAATTTTATCTATATTGTTGTATAATAAATATTATACATTAATTTCGGGTGCGTCTGTGTAGAATTTAATTCTACTTTTAAAAATGTTTCAAAAGTGAATTGTAGATAATTTTAACGAAAAACTATCTATGATTTTTTTAAATCAATAGACTTCTTAAAGCTGTCAAATATTTTTGTTCTAGTTCTGGGTTTAAGAATTTAGAGAAACAAACGAACGTTCTGCTTGGTACTTAGCTTATAATTTAGCAGAATCCTGTACTAAAGAACTTATACTCATTTTATACTCAGCACATCATCAAATCCTGAAAAGGGAAATATGGGTAAAGCAAAAAACAGTTCAAGTCAAGCTCAACTCGACTATAAGTTAGCTCACTTAGCCATTCAACAAGGGCAACTTCAAGACGCTGTGACTCACTATCAGAAAATCCTGAAATGCGATCCTCAACATTTGATCGCTTATCAAGAGTTGGGAAATGTGTTGCTGAAATTGCAACGTTGGACGGATGCGATCGCAACCTATCGCAAAGCTTTACAACTTCAACCTAAGTTACCACAGGTTTATCATAACTTAGGAGATGCTTTTTCTCAACTGGAGCAGTGGCAAGAAGCAACTCATGCTTATCGTCAGGCTATTGAATTGCGTCCCAATTTTTCTTGGTCTTACAATAATTTAGCCGATATCTTATTGAAATTAGGGCAATGGACTCAAGCCGCAGCCGCCTATCAAAAAGCGATTCAACTTAACCCCGAGTTTGCTTTATCTTATCATCATTTAGGGGAAGTTTATACTAAATTAGAAAAGCCAAAAGATGCGATCGCAGCCTATCAAAAAGCGGTTGATTTAAATCCTGATTTTATCTGGTCTCAGTTTCATTTGGGTCAACTCCTGAGTCAACAAAGTCGTTGGCGGGAAGCCATTATTCCGTTACAAAAAACGGTTGAATTACAGCCGAACTTTGAATGGGGTCATTATTATTTAGCTGAGGCTTGGTTCAATCTAAGGCAATGGGACGAAGCGGTTCAAGCGTATCATCAAGCGATAGAAATTAAACCGAATTTTGCTCTGGGTTATGGTCGCTTAGCCGATACACTGGTTCAACAGCTAGAATGGTCGAAAGCGATTACTTATTATCAAAAAGCAACGGAATTAGATCCCGTTTTAAATGTTTCCTTCTATCGGAATTTAGAGTTAGCAAAAGCCAGGGTTAATCCGAATGAAGTGACCTCTCAAGCCATTGTTAATTCACCCCATCAATGGCCTTATGTTCAACAACAACCCTTTATTCCCCCAGAGACGTTACCCGATGGTTGTCCTTGGCCTAAAATATCGGTGATTACCCCTTCCTACAACCAAGGGGAATTTATCGAAGAAACAATTCTTTCCGTTATTCATCAAAATTATCCGAATTTAGAATATATTTTAATTGATGGGGGTTCTACCGACGAAACCATGACGGTGGTCAACCGCTATCAACAGCATTTTAGCTATGTTGTCAGTGAACCCGACAAGGGTCAGAGTAACGCCCTGAATAAGGGATTTCAGCAAGCAACAGGGGAAATTGTTACCTGGTTAAACAGTGATGACCGTTTTGCACCCAGGGCATTATATGCAGCCGCTTTAGCCTTTTATACCAGTGGTGCCGATGTGGTGGCAGGAGTTTGTCAGGTGTTTCAGGGGCAGCAAGAAGTATTGCATCATGTCACTTCCTCTGCACCAGGGGCGATGTCTTTGACCGAAATTTTGGATATAGAAAATTGCTGGTTAAGTGGGAAATTTTTCCATCAACCAGAAGTCTTATTTACTCGTGCTATTTGGGAAAAAGCCGGAGGGGCTGTGGATGAAGATTTATATTATAGCATGGATTATGAGATGTGGGCGAGATTTGCGGCTGCTGGGGCTAAAATTTGCCCGATTACTCACCCCATTGCCCAGTTTCGGATGCATGAAGCCCAGAAAACCAGCGCCACTGAGAAGTATAAACCGGAATTGCTAGCAACGCGAGATCGAGTTCGTACCCGGTTTCAGCATCAAATTGTTGCCACAGGAAAACTGACTCTCAATACAGACACCTCAGCCAAACGTCATCAACTGCGGGTGGCATTATTCAGTGACCTCGGTTTTTCGGGGGGGGCAGGCATTGCCCATGAACAAATTGGGCGGGCTTTCGCTGGGGCAGGACATCAAGTCATTGCCATTATGGGGGCTTCTGGGTGGAAACCACAACCGATTGAATTTTCCGCTTCTCGGGCTATGGAATTAATTGATTGTTTAGAACCGGATTTAGTAGTACTGGGAAATCTGCACAATATTCAAGAAAGTGTGGAATTATTAGAAGCCATTTCTGCTAAATACCCGACGATTTTTATTATGCATGACCAATGGTTATTAACCGGGCGTTGTGCTTACACAGGGGATTGTCAACAATATAAAACATCATGCGATCACAGTTGTCCAACATCCGCTCAATATCCGGCTTTAGCCCCAGAAAAGATTCAACCTACATTTGAACGCAAACGTCAACTCATCGTCAACAATAATAATTTGTTGGTATTGGGAAATAGTCAATGGACAATGAATTGGGCGCGGCAAGCCTTAAAGTCTAGTTTACCCCAGAAACAGCAGGATATACTCAAACAAAGGATACAGAAAATCACCCTAGGAATTGACACAGACATCTTTAAACCGCGAGATCAAAGATCCTGTCGTCAACGGTTAGGCTTACCGGAAGACAAGTTTATTATTCTAACGGGTTCTACCTCAATTGAAGATGAACGCAAAGGCGGCAAGCATCTAATAGAAGCCTTAAAAATTGCAAATTTTGACAATGTATTCTTGGTGGGTTTTGGTCATGGCGCTCCGACAGTAGAAGGCATAAACTGTGAAATTCGCCATACCGGATTTATTCAAAATCGCAGCTTATTAGCAACCTATTATAGCGCCGCTGATTTGTTTGTCGGAGCCAGTTTAGAAGAAACATTTGGCTTAACCTTTGTTGAGGCTGGCGCTTGTGGTACGCCTGCGGTGGGATATGCATCGGGTGGACTACAGGAGGCAATTTTAGACGGAGTAACTGGGCGGTTAGTTCGAGAGAAAACTCCCGAAGCATTGGCAAGAATGCTGACTGAATTATATCAGGATGCCGGGCAGCTGATCCGCTTAAGTCGTTCTGCCCCGATTCATATAGCCAGTCAGTTTTCGATTCGTTCCACTTACCAAAGTTTAATTGTCGCTTTAGACCAAGTCAATTGGTTAGATAAACTACAAATTGCTCCCATTAGTAAATTTGCGGTAACACCGCCTCAGTTGAATCGTTCCTTGTGTGTGAAATATTTAGCTGAAAATGATATCAAAGATGATATTATAGAAGGAGATAAAATCACAGGGTGTGTATTTGGTGGGTTTGGAGGATTAGAGCCCCCTTATCCAGATTTAAATTTGCTCGGTTCCAGTCGTTGGGCATTGTACCCAGAAAGCAAGTTTGCGATTGAAACGCAACACCAGCAGCAAGGACATTTAATCCTAGCTTATCGCAGTGTTTGTCCGGGGCAAATTGTAGAACTGTGGTCTGAAAATCAGTTAATCATGCAAACCTTAGTCAAAGACTCTGAAATCAAGCAAGAAAATCTATTAACTTTTCCGATTCAGTTGCAAACGGGACTTAACTTTTTTACCCTAAAAACCCATCAATTTACAGAAGATGGTTCTAGCCGTAAATTAACGGTATTAGTGGAAAAAATTACATTTGTACCCGATTTAAACTGGCGTGAATTGGCAACCAAAAAAACACAAACTATCCAAGAACAAGTGATTTTGATGGATGCTAGCCTACAAGGAACAGGTTGGTTTCCTTGGGAAAACGTAGACGGGGTAGCATTGCGCTGGATGGAAAAAGTCGGGAGTGTGATTATCGATGATATGGATGTGACGCAACCCTTAGAAGTCCAAATACAGGGAAGAACAGCCGTAAAGCCCCAGGTGTTGGACAACCTTAGCCTCAAAGTGAATGGTAACCCTATTCCAGCCCAAGTTGAACCCCAAGCAGATGGCAGTTGGCAACTACTGGGACAAATTTCACCCAGAATATTAACCCCCCAAGCGCCATTTGTATTGTCATTGCATTCAGCAGAAGTTCATCAACTCTCTCCCCAAGACTGCCGCCGCGCCAGTGTGTTAGTTGAAGAAATTTTCATCCAAGCCGTTGAACCTGAACCCTCTCAAGAAACGGTCATTCTCATGGATGAGACGCTGTTGGGAACCGGTTGGTACGCCGCTGAACAACGTCATGGAGTGGCAGTTCGTTGGATGCAGAAGGTGGGGAGTGTAGTGGTAGAAGGGGTGGATACAAGTCAAGCCTTACAGCTTCAGATAGAGGGAATTACGGCGGTTCAACCGGGGTTGCTTGAAAGTTTACGGCTCCAGGTTAATGGGACTGAGGTTGAGGGAACAGTCCAGTCTCAACCCGATGGAGAATGGCAGTTTGAGGGACAAATTCCGGTCGGGTTTTTGCCTGAAAATACGCCATTTTTGTTGACATTGGAAGCGGCGGAGGTACAGCAGCTATCTATAGAAGATGAACGCTGTGTCAGTTTGTTAATTGCATCTATTATATTTCGGTGAACTGGCACATATCGTACAAATGCAGTTCAGCTTTAATTGTTGAGTAAAATTTGGAGAAATGATAAAATGCCTACTACCTTTAATATCATCTACCCTAAAGATAAAAACGAAATGAAAAAAGCAGTTTACACAACAGACCATCAAGAAATGGTCATTGATATTCCTACTGCCTCAAAATATCCTAGCTTTTTTGTGTTTGCTATGCACAAGTCGGGAAGTGTGATGCAAGATAAAATCTTAGAAGAGATTTGTGCTTATTTTCAGATTCCTATGATTAGTATTGCGAAAACAGCTTTTAAACAGGGAATTGAAGAAGGGGCGTTTGAACAAGAGATTTGCGAAATTTTTCAAGAAACTGGATATTGTTACTATGGCTTTCGCTACTTTCCTCAGTATTTGAAGGGATTTAATTTAAGTCGTTTCAAGAAGATATTGTTGATTCGCGATCCTCGCGATATTGTCGTGTCCCATTATTTTTCGATGAAGAAAAGTCATACTGTTCCTCAGGGAGAAGTTGGCCAGAAATTATTAGAACTGCGAGATGAGTTAGCTCATATAGAAGTGGATGAATATGTCCTAAAAAAAGCACCCGGATTTAGAAATATACTTAAAACCTATGGTATTATAGAAGATAATAACTTTAAGTTGTTTAGATATGAAGATATCATTTTCAATAAGCAGCAATGGGTGCAGGATATCCTCAGCTTCTTAGGATTGGAAATGCCAGAGGACAAGAGCAAAGCGATCGCTGCTAAACATGATATTTTTCCAACTGGTGAAAATCAAAGTTCTCATATTCGGAAAGTGACTCCCGGAGATTACAAAGAGAAGTTGAAACCGGAGACTATTGAACAGCTTAATGATTGTTTTAAGGAGGTGTTAGAAAAGTATGGTTATCAACTTAATGGATAATCAAACTCAGCTCAAACAGGATACACCGATTGTGATTTATCAGATGGGAAAGGTTGGTTCTCAAACGATCTGGAAATCTCTCCAGAAAATGAACATTCCTAATCCCATTTATCACATTCATGTTCTCAATCCTGAAAATATCAATAAATCGATTAAAGTCTTGAATTCAAAAGGTGCTCCCTTATCAGTACAATTGAAACAAGCTCAAGATCTCATTACCTATTTAGAACAGCATGATTCTCCAGAGATCAAGGTAATTACGATTGTTCGAGAACCCATTGTTCAGTTACTATCTTCTACATTTCAAAGAATGAAGCTTCATTCTCCACAGCTTATTAGTTCAGACGGAAGCTGGAAAGTGGAAGAGATTATAGAATATATTTATAATTTAGTATCTCAAAAAAAAATTAGTGCGTTTAGGTGGTTTGAAAAAGAGTTTAAGCAAGGCTTAGGTCTTGATATTTATGACTATCCATTTGACAAATTGAAAGGCACTGGAAAAATCACAAAAGATAGTTTAGAAGTCTTGATTTTAAGATTAGAAAGTAGTGAGAATTGGCAGCCAAGTATTACAGATTTTCTAGATTTGTCTACTCCTTTTAAAATGCTGAGTAAAAATCAAGCAGAGGAGAAAAAGTACAAAGAAGCATATAATCACGTTAAATCCCAATTAAGGTTTCCCCGTGAAGTTTTAGAAGAGATTTATTCATCAAAATATTGTCAGCATTTTTATACCAGAAAAATGAATCAAATGTTTTTAAATCAGTGGAAGCAGGCTGAATAAAAAAGATTAACTAACGCTACTGAAATTAAACATGAGGAAATTAAAAAATGCTTCAAACTCAGTCTATCCATGAGCAAGATAATTCTCCAGAATCAAAAGATAATTATTATCTTCAGATCTGGAAGATGTTAAATCAGCCAGAAAATGGTAATTTGGATACAGAAAATTTATCTTATCCTACCAATCTGAATCAAGGAGATATTGAGCAATATTTAACTAAAAATACGAAATATAAAGTAATAAAATTAGGGGGATCAACACCTGAAGAAAAGCTTTTATTTAAGCAAAGTAAACTGGATATTAATCACTTAAGATTACTGCATCATCAAGATAATTGGGAGCAGCAAAAAAAGTATATCGCCGAGTTTGATTTAGAAAACGAAGTAGATATAGAATCTCTTGAAAAGCTCAACCTAGACCAAGATACAGCGTTTCAGCAAGCACTTGTAGATACAGGTTATCTCTACACAACCTGTCCTTTCAGCGGTAAAAGTATTCGTTCTAATCAATCATTTTATCGGGGACATTTTATCGGGATTTATCGTTGTGTTGGAGAACAAGTATTTTATTTAATCGCGAGTCAAGAAAGTTTTCGGAAAATTTTTGCTTACTTTCCTAATTCTGATTTAATTATTAAACTCTCTTCCTCAGCTTTGAATCCTGTACCGTTAATTAATAAGTGGAGGAGTTATTTAATTACAAACTGGAAAACTGTAAATTCTTATCTCAACTTTAAAGAAGAAAGACAAAAAGTTAATTTGTTGGGATTTAGAAATAATGTAGCTCACTGCTGTTATAATGAGCTAGTCGGGGTGGATTTATTACGTCAAACCGGAAGATTAGATAAAGTCGATAAATTTATAGTTGGTAGCAATACTTATTTTGGGAGCTTAGAAGAGCTATTTCCAGAAATTCCTCAAGAAAAAATTATTAAGGTAACTTCTGAAAAAGAGAAAGTTAAACTTCATGAAACAATATTAGATCGGCAATATCTTGCTTTTAAATATTGTAATAGAAGATCAGTTGTTTCTGAAGAATTGGCTCAACGAGTTTGCAGAGCTGCTTTGAAAAAGTGTTCTCAGGCTACTTCATCTCAAATTGAATCAGCAAAACAGCATTTTCCATTAATTTGGATTGATATCCGGGTGCATAAAAGAGCTTGGATATCCCAGGTAGAAGGAATTACAAATCTACTCACACAACTTTCACAAGATTATCCAAATTTAGGAGTGGTTTTTCAGGGGATGGCTTTACCTGAAAATGTTGATCAAGAAGATGAGTTATCCAATCAACAACAACAACAAATGATTGAACAAGATAAAGACGTTGTAGCGCAAATTATTAACCGGATTTCTCCAGAGAAAATTGCTGTTTATAACGGAATTGGTTGTATGATGTATGAAAGTATTGCCTGGGCAAATACAGTAGACTTTTATATCGCTCCTTGGGGTGCTGGGCTGACTCGACTGACATTAATTGCTAACAAACCAGGAATTATTCACACGAATCACTATACATTAGAATCCAATATTATCAAAAATTGGTTCAATGAATTTCACAGAGAAAATGGGATTTCACCCGGCTTTGTATCGAGTGATTATATTAATGTTCTCGAAGGAAGTGGTGGGGAGAAATTGCATGATGATTCTTATGAATGTGAATGGAGGGGAATTTACGAAGAAGCTGTGAAGGTGGTTGAGACATTAACATCCTAATAGACCCTGCATAATCGATCATATTTTTTTGAAATTGACGATAACTAATTTTGAGGAAAGCTGACTATGTCTAAAACTGATTCTAATGTCTCTGTAGCGAAGATGTGTGTTGAAGAAGGTAACCAACTCAGGGAAGATGGAAAGCTAGATGAAGCAATTGAAAAATTCTTAATAGCCCTTCAACAAGAGCCAAGTTTTGTACCGGCTTTGAGTCAAATTGCTCGTATTTATGAAGCTAAAAAGGAATTTAAGCAAGCCATATCTTACCTAGAGCAACTTGTGAAGATTCAACCCGAACATATTGGTTTTCAAAATAGATTAGACAAGGCGATACAAGGTCAGGTAGTTGAGGAAAAGTATGGAAAAATTCTAGCTGCTAGTGATTTTGCTAGTCCAACAGAGGAACGTGAAAGGTTGCAGCATAGAGTTAGTCAATTGCAACAGTCTTCTCAACCGATTTATCTTCAGTTTGGTTTTGGTAGAACACCTTTTTCTAATTTTCTCAATATAGATGTCAATTTTATTGAATTTAATGGGAAAAAACCACCTGTACCTGCCCAGATGCATAATCGTATATTTATTTTCCCTTGGTTAGATTCTCCTCTGCCTATACCGGATAACAGTGTAGACTTTGTATTCCACCAAGATCTATTTGAACACCTCTCTCAAATGCAACAATTTTTGCTTCTGGCTGAAGTATGGCGGGTTTTAAAGCCAGGATGCTTTCATCGCATTAATACTCCTTGTCTTGAGGACTCTATGAAAGTTCACTCAAAATTTCATTTAGGACTTGAAGGGGTTCATAGAAAAGAATGGGAAAAATGGGGTCATGTCAATTTAATTACAAAAAATATGATCGATGAAATGGCTCAGATGGTGGGCTACAAGCAGGCTCATTTTAATTCTAAGAATGGCTCAGTTTCTGGTATTGAATTTACGGAAACTCGACCCGGTGGAGATCGAAATGAAGTGACGGGTAACGTTTTTGTAGATCTGATGAAATAAGTTGATTGAATTTAGTAATAAATTTATCAATTGTATTAATTATTGTATTTAAATATTATGAACACTAGCTCAGTAAACTTTCAAACTTCCTCAAACGAGAAAGCCAATATAAACGTTTATCTTAAGCAAGGAAACCAACTTAAAAAAGAAGGACAACTTACTGAGGCAATTGAACAATATCAGCAAGCTCTCCAGCTTGATCCTGACTGTCTACAGGCTCTAAAGCAGTTAGCGACAATCTACAATAAGCAACAGGAATTTAACCAGGCTCTCAACTATCGCCAGCGGCTTGCTCAACTACAACCCGATGATGCAATCGTACAGGCAAACTTAGCCAAGGCAATGATGAAGCTAGGGCAGATTCAAGAGGCAATTGTACTATATCAAAAAGCAATAACTTTACCAAACCAACCCGATAATATCTATGGGGAATTAGGGGATGCTTTAGAGAAAAACGATCAAATAGAAGAAGCGATATCGGCTTATCAACAAGCTATTGATTTACAACCAAAAAATGCTCAATTTCATTTTCGACAGTCACAATTATACTTTCAACAACATCATATTGAGCAAGCAATAGAAAAAGCAGAAGCAGCACTTCAGCTCGATCCTGATTTTATTCCAGCTTTGAATCAGTTAGCAATAATTTATGAGAAGAGAAAAGAATTAGAGAAAGCCATTAGCTATTATCGACAAATTGTTAAGTTGCAACCAGCAGATGATAAAGTTTTTCGCTCACTGATGGATGTCTATTTAAAAGTCGTTTCTAAAAAGAATAATATAGATGAAGTCATTACAATTTATCAGCAAGTTATTCAAGAGACTCCGTTAAATCAGGCAGAAATAGCTCATGAATATTTTGGAGAAATGCTGCTAAAATTAGCTACGAGACAGGGACAACTTGACCAAGTTATCAATTTCTACCAAAACAAGATTGAAACTCAACCCAATCAACATTGGTATCACTACAATTTAGGATTAAGTTTTGCTAAACAAAAACAATTTGATCAAGCAGCAAGCTGTTACAAACAAGCTTGTCAACTTAACCCCTTGTTTTGGCAATCTTTTATAGAATTAGTTAAGGTTTATAGTCATAAATCAGAAGACGAACAAGCCTTTCAGTATTTTATTAAAGCCATTCAAAGTAATCCTAATTTACAGACGTGGTATTATAACTTTTGTAAACCTAATTCTGATGCTGAATTTGATTTACTGAAAAAGGCGCTTCAAGAAAATCAGAACAAAACAAAGAAAGACCATATTTACTCTCATATTATAGGAGAAAAACTGAGTCAAAAAGGCAAATATTCAGAAGCCATTGTCTATTACCAAAAATCAATTTATCAGAAACTCAAAAAATTTAGACCCGAGTTCTTAAGTCAATATGGAGAGGGCGGACAGTTACAGGATCCAAACTTTCTAATCATTGGTGTAGCAAAGTGTGGTACAACTGCTCTGTATAACTACATTAGTCAACATCCACAAGTTTTGGCAGCCATAGAGAAAGAACCCCAGTATTTAAGCAGCTTAGTTCCAAAAATAACAAGAATTAAACAAGAGGAAGATTGGTTACAATTAAATTCGGAAAGAGATTTTTATTTAGCTCATTTTCCACCTCGACCAGAAGGAAACCAATTTATTACGGGAGAAGCAAGTATTAGTAATTGGGATCCAAAAGTCGAAAAAATTGTTTTTAATTGGTTTCCAAATATTAAGCTAATTGCTATTTTAAGAAATCCGATCAAGCGTGCGATTTCTCTATATAACTATTCCATAAAACATAGAAAACAATCTTTGCAAGAAACGATTAACTCAGAACTTAGTTTTTTAGAAGGAATAGAAGACTATGGGCAGATACTAGATGATGACTCAATTCGTCAGCCACGTCATCTAGGGGAGGGATTATATGTTTACTATCTGAAAAGATGGATGAAACTTTTCCCGAAAGAACAGTTTTTGATTCTAACGAATGAAGAGTTAGCTCAAAATCCAGCAGGAGTGATGAAACAAACCTTTGAATTCCTCGGTTTACCAGAGCATAACGCGATTAATTATACGCCGAGAAATGTAGGTCACTATCCTAAAGATATCGATCCTAATTTACTCTCTCGTTTACAAGAATTCTATCGACCCCATAACCAAAAGTTAGAAGAATTATTGGGACGGAAACTGAATTGGGATTAAAAAAGATAAAAGGGGTGCAGAGTAATAAATTGACAGGATGTAAATCGATTATGAAATTTCAAACACTAAGTTTATGGTAGATACAAAAAAGTCTGTAAAAGAATACATGAAGATCGGCGCAAACCTATTACTTGAAAACAAGTATGAGGAAGCTGAGAAAGTATATCGGCAAGTTATCGAACTTAAACCCGATCATCCCTGGATTAATTGTAATTTAGGGCGATCGCTATTAAATCAAGGAAAATTTGAAGCAGCTATTCCCTATTTACAAAAAGCAATTGAACTGGATAATAATATTGCAGAAGCTTATTCTAATTTAGGTAATGCTTATACGAAACAAAATAGTTTACAGGAAGCGGTGAATGCCTACCAGAAGGCTATTGAATTAGAACCGGATCAGTTTCTCTATTATCATCAACTGGGGGATGTTTTCTTACTTCAGGGGAATTATGAGGAAGCAGTAAATCCTTATCGTCAGGCAATTGAATTGAATTGCGAGTATGTTTGGTCTTATACTAACTTAGCTAGAACCCTATCGGAACTCGGACAATATCAGGATGCGATCGCAGCGTACGAAAAAGCAATTGAACTTGATCCTAATCAACCCAGTTGGGTACGTCAAAATCTAGAAGGATTACTTCAGATTATTGCTAATCAAAAAGTTGTATCATCTCCTCAAAAATCTACAGAAGTTGTACCTGAGCCAGACTACTTTAGTCTTGGAAATCAATATGAAGAAGCTGGAGAATTAGAACAGGCAATTGATTGTTACCGTAAAGCAACTGTAGTTCATTCTGAGCTGGCTCATTATCATCAAAAATTGGCAGATACTCTGATGCGAATTGGGCAGTTTGATGAAGCAGTGGTCTGTTATCGACAGTCTTTGAAATTAAATCCTAATAGTCCCTGGGCTTATCGTGGTTTAGCCAATGCTTTGCAAGCCCAAAGTCAATTTGAGGAAGCAGTAACATTATACCGTCGCTCCATTGAATTACTGCCAGATGAATATCATACCTATGAACTGTTGGGGGATGCTTTAGCTAAACAAGGCAAATTTGCCGAAGCCATCGAAGCTTTTCGGGGGGCAATAAAGAACAATCCTCAAGAGAGTAAGTTTCAGCAACGCATTGAAACCTTAAAACCAAAAGCAGCCCCAGGTTATTTCCGCTTAGCAGAAAAAAAAGCCGTTGAGCAACTCTGGCAAGAAGCCATTACTTATTATCGAGAAGCCATTACCCTCAACTTTGAAGGAGAACAGGTTCATCATCGTTTAGGCAATGCTTTACTTCAACAAGGGCATCTCCAGGAAGCCCTAGCCGCCTATCAAAGCGCCCTTGAACTCAAACCAGACTGTTGGCATTCTAACAAAGGATTAGGGGCTGTTTTGGAGCAACAGGGGAATTATCAATCTGCCCTGAGGGCTTATCGTCGTGCCTTAGAAGTTCAACCGGCTCAAGAAAAGGTTCGCCAAAAATCCGATGGCATCGCAGTACCGATGGATGTGGTGGTTACCTACAACGAGGTGAATAATAAACATGGTACAGGCATTTTACTGTTAAGATTATTTCAAAATAGTCCCCATATTTTTGCAATTCGTTCCCGCAGTGACTATGAAGGGGAACAGGATTTTGGAGAAGTTGCCGTTCACTGTGAATGCTCAGAGTTATCACGGGCTGAGTTATATCAAAAAGTGGCGGAAAATCTGGCAGGAATTGAACCGCAACGGGTGATTTGTGTGCCTTATTCTCCCTATGATTTACTGATTGCAATCGCGATTCGGGATTTATTTGGGATTAAGTTATGTACCTATATTATGGACGATCAAAACATCCGGGAACACAAGATTTCTGATGATTTGATGCGGGAAGCCTTAGAAAAATCATCTTTACGCTTAGCGATTTCTCCTGAAATTCGGGATGCTTACGAACAAAAATATCAATTAGATTTTTGGTTACTGCCGGGATTAGTTCCAGAGGAATTATTACAACATCAAGTCACAGAACCCACTATATACCAGCCCTATACTCAGACCCAAACAGGTATTTTAGTCGGGAATATTTGGGCGCAACGGTGGTTAGATTCCCTTCGCAATACGATTCGGGATTTAGACTTAACCATTGATTGGTATGCCAATCCGAATCCAGGAGGTCTAACCTTTAATAAACAAAAACTCCATCAAGATGGATTAATACAAAAAGGACTCGTTCCTGAACCGAAATTAGTCGAAATTTTAAGGCAACATCCCTATGCAGTCTTACCCAGTGGTAGTACTGATGAACCCGACGATCGGCCTGAGATTTCTAAGTTAAGTTTACCCTCAAGAATACCGTTTATTTGGACTACTTCAAATACACCAGTTATTGTTTTAGGCAGTCGAGAAACCGCAGCAGCTCGTTTTGTAGAACGATTTAAAGCTGGAATTGTTTGTGAGTATCATCCTCAACGCTTTAAAGAAGCGGTTGAATATGTTTGTGCGCCGGAAAATCAGGTAACTTTACGGCAAAATGCTGCCAATGTGAGCCAAGCTTTATCCGTGCAAGGGATCGATCAATGGATTTGGAATTCACTCGAACAAGGTGAACCTTATGATATGCGATTTGAACGGTTATTGCCGCGAACCGGTGGGAGAAACATTGTCACCGGAAAAACTCCGAATATGGATGTAATTGTTAGTCACAATGAGATCAATAATCAACATGGAACGGGTATCTTTTTGCAGCGGTTATTTCAGGACAGCGCTAATATCTTTTCCATCCGAACCAATAATCATTATGGCGGAGAACAAGAGTTTGGAGATGTAGCAATTCACTGCGATTGTTCTGGCTTATCTCGGCCGGAAATATTTCGTAAGATTGCACGAGAGATGGAAGGAATTAATCCTCAAAGAATTCTCTGCGTCCCCTATTTTTCCGAAGATGTTTTATTGTCTTTGGCGATTAAAGAAATCTTTGGCATTCCACTCTGTACTTATATTATGGACGACCAGAATATTCATGAACCAGGGATTCCAGATGGTCTGATGAGAGAAGTTCTTGAAAAGTCTGATTTAAGGCTAGCAATTTCTCCAGAGTTAGGTCAAGCTTATGAGAATAAGTATCAGTTAAAGTTTTGGATCTTGCCAGCAGTCGCCCCGAAAGAATCC
Source organism: uncultured Lyngbya sp. (assembly GCA_964401105.1). GTDB lineage: Bacteria > Cyanobacteriota > Cyanobacteriia > Cyanobacteriales > Microcoleaceae > JAAURB01. Next base: position 19,978 of record CAYNXM010000152.1, read on the forward strand.
CTACAAACTCAAGTTCGATTGCCTGAATCATCGAATCAATTTTATACCACTAAAACAGGCGTTTTGATTGGTAACATATGGGCACAGCGCTGGTTAGATTCCCTGCGGCATACCCTAAAAACTACGGGAATAAAAATTGACTGGTATGGCGCTCCTAACCCGACTGATATTTCCTTTGACCCAGAAGAAATCAAGCGAGATGGACTCATCAAAAAAGGATTTATTCCAGAAAAAGAGTTAATAGACTTGCTTCGAGAATATCCTTATGCTATTCTAACAACAGGGAGTACAGAAGAGGTAGATGATCGTCCAGAAATGGCGAATTTAAGTTTACCTTCTCGCCTAACTTATATTACTGCTGTTTCAGGTACGCCCTTTATTATTTTAGGTAGCAAAGCAACAGCAGCCGCACGATTTGTAGAGCGGTTTAATATTGGGGTCATTTGTGATTATACGGCTGATAGTTTCCGTCAAGCTGTTGACTATATCTGTCGTCCAGAGGTGCAGCAAACATTGCGGCAGAATGCAACAAAAGTTGCGTTAAACTTATCGTCAGAAGGAATAGCTGAATGGATTTGGCACTCTTTAGAACAAAAGCAACCGCAAGATTTACGGTTTGAAAACTTAATGTCTAATAAATAGCCTATTCGTTGTGCAAAAGCCATTTTAAGCATTAAAGGGAAGAGCATAATGTCTGTAATTCTGATCACCGGTTCTGCTGGTTTAATTGGCTCCGAGTCCGTTCGTTTTTTCGCAAATTTAGGTTGGACTGTTATCGGAATTGATAATGATATGCGCTCCGTTTTCTTCGGAGAATCAGCGTCCACCAGTTGGAACCGAAATTTACTCAAAGATGAGTATGGCGATCGCTACAAACACTATCATATAGATATTCGCGATCGCGAAGCTATTGAAAATTTATTCAAGGAATTTAAGAGTGAAATTGAATTAATTATTCATACAGCGGCTCAACCTTCCCATGACTGGGCAGCCCGCGATCCTCATATGGATTTCACTGTCAATGCTAACGGTACATTAGTACTTTTAGAAGCCACTCGTCAGTATTGTCCGGAGGCTGTATTTATTCACTGTTCGACTAATAAAGTGTATGGCGATACTCCCAACTTTTTACCCTTAGAAGAACTCGAAACCCGCTGGGAAATTGATTCTAATCACCCGTATAATAATGGCATTGACGAGTCCATGAGTATTGATAATTCCAAGCATTCTTTATTTGGGGCTTCCAAGGTTGCAGCCGATATTTTAGTGCAGGAATATGGCAAATATTTCGACATGAAAACTGCTAGCTTCCGAGGGGGCTGTTTAACCGGGCCGGCTCATTCCGGGGCAGAATTACATGGTTTTTTAGCGTACCTAATGAAGTGTATAATACTTGGTAAGCCTTACACCATTTATGGCTATAAAGGCAAACAAGTCCGGGATAACATTCACAGCTATGACCTGGTCAATGCCTTCTATCACTTCTACCAAAATCCTCGATGCGGAGAGGTTTACAACATGGGAGGGTCTCGTCACAGTCATTGTTCAATGTTGGAGGCAATTACGATTGGTGAAGAATTGGCGGATAAAAAGTTGGAATATACCTATACCGAGAATAATCGTTCCGGCGACCATATTTGGTATGTTTCCGATGTGAAGAAGTTTAAGTCTCATTATCCAGAATGGGAGTATAAGTATAATCTTAAAAATATTTTGGAGGAAATTTATCAAGCACAGATAGAACGACTTTAAAGTTCGATTGTTTTGACTAAGTTGAATTATTGCAATTGAGGTGTAAATGAATGTTATATATCTGTTATGGAATGCTTAAATCAGCCAGTACTTTTGCTTTTCAGATAGCAATAGATATCGCACAGACACACAGTGACCGGGGAAGCTTAATGCAAAAGTTACCTCAAGACTTAAGAGCAAGTTTTATTCCAGAAAACCTGGGATTGACATTGCAGAAAATTAATGAATTTATTCCCAAAGAAGAAATATACGTCATTAAAACTCATTGCAAGCTTGATGAAGAAACCGAGGAACTACTCAGTAAAGGTTTAGCTAAGGCAATGATTTCTTATAGAGATCCTTATGACATTGTAGTTTCTCTCAAAGACGCTGGAGACATTGAAAGGCGCAAAGATCCCACTCAGCAAAGGCCATATTTTACAAAAATAAAAGATTACCAAGATGCACTTAAAAGGCTACCATATATTATGGCAGATGCAGAGCCTTGGTTAAAAGAAGAAAAGATACATCGGATTCAATTTTCTGAGATTGCTAGCGATCCTATTAAAGTAGCTCAAGAGATGGCAAACTATATGGGTGTAACCGTTGATCAGTCAAAAATCACTCAGATTATAGAGTCCTATACTTCCAATAAAAAATCAATTATTGAGTTTAATGTTGGAATAAAAGGTAGAGGACACAAAGAGTTTAGCTTACCTGAGACAGATCCAATCAAACAAGAAATGGATCGTTTTTTAAAACTGTACTTTTGATTATTGTAGTTGAGTGATATATATGAATGAAATGCTTGTTCAATTAAATAATGAGAAACAGGTTAAAGAAAAAAAAGATAAGCTACTCTTCATACACATCCCAAAATGTGGTGGTACATCATTTAAATCCGTTTTGTATGACATATTTGGTTTTAAAAATGTCTTGAAAATTTGGCATCCCGACTTTGGTGCGACAGTATCAATTGAAGGTTTCTTAGATTTAGATATAGAAAAAATTAAAGCTTATCCCTGTATCGCAGGTCATATTGAGTATCCTTTAATTCGCAAAAAACTAGGGAGAGAGATTTTGGCAGAGTACAAAGTATGTTCTATTGTTAGAGATCCCGTTAGTAAATTTTTATCTTTATGGAATTACAGTATTCAGAATCCCAATATTCCTAACTATAAAAATGTGACAAGGATGAGTATTGAAGACTATGCTCGTTGTACAACTAATATGCAGTGTAGATTTATTTGTGGTGAAGCTAATGCTGAGCTTGCATTAAAAACAATACAGTCAGAATATGATTGTGTTTTTATACTGAAAAATTTTCAGCAAGCAGTAAATGATATTTGTCAAGAGTTTGGTCATACTTTAAAAGAGGATAAAGTCATCAATAAAAGTGTGAAAATAATATCAGAAAAGCATCTTAGTCAAGAGACAAAAGAATATATTATTAATCAAAATAAGGAAGATAATATTTTATACGAAACCGTGTTGTCGTGGCAAAAAAATATCTATAAACAAGAAAAGTAAAAAATATGAATAGTTTAAAATATATTTTAAGCAGACTAAAACTAATAATATCTAATTTTTTTCATATCATATCAGTTTCTCTAAATTATTGTAACTTAATTTATTGATTATGAAAATCGCAGTTATCGGTGGTTCAAACTCATTCATGAGAGATGGCTACACTCAATATCTTAATATGAAGCTTTCTCAATCCATAGATACACCAATAGAGATATCTAACTTTGCTTTAGGGGGTGTAACTAATTTGTATGGAACTATTCAAAACATTAAACATGACATTCAAAATAAATTTGATGTTATTTTATTGGAGTATTGTATTAACGATATTACTGCAATATGGGCTGGATATTACTCTCTTAAAGTAGTAGGAGAAAGTCTTGAAGGTTTTATTAGAAAGACTAAGCAAGCAAACCCAAAGTGTAAAGTAATTATTGTTATATTCGGAGTTGACAGTACTAGGTATTACGATAATGTTTGTCAAGTATCCGCTTTGTATGAAAGCATTGCTCGGCGCTACGATATACCTGTTATCAATATTACTGAAATTTTACTGGCTACGAAAGGAATTGATTTTATAAAATCTTTATACAATAGTGATGACGGTGCACATTACTCAAGACCAGAGGGAGTGAAGGTAATTGCCAATTTGATAGCAGAGCAGATTCTTGAAAGAAAGCTACTTGAAAAAGAAAGCCGGAAACTTGATCAGTGTTACCGAATCTATCCTAATAATTTAGAGCAGTTACAATTCTATGACGATTTTAACTCATCAAACATTCAAGGAGAGTATGAAAAATCAGTATTTAAGAATAGAATTTGTAGAGAAGAAGTGGTCACAATTAGACAGGGTTCATCGATCAACTTACGCTTACAAGGTCAATTGCTGGGCTTCATGATCAAGTCAGACTGGTATGATGGATTTTGCCAAATAAAACTTGGCAAAGATGAGATTGTAACGAGTTCTTTTTCATATTGGGTGAAAGAAGAAATCCATTCTAATCTGAATCTGATCATGCTTAATTTTCAAGAGAAAGCAAGTTGGAATCAGCCTATTGATCTCTCTATTTCTGTTTGTCAATCTCAACCCGAAGAGTATTTATTGGATCACTATAAGATTCTTCCTAAAACTGAGCCTAAAGAATGGAAATTTAGCTTAGTGGGAATTGCATATGTTGGCCAAATTTTTCCTGTTAAGCATGATGAGGAAAAGCCAATGACTAAAGCATTACTTGAAGAAAAGCTTTTAATGCTTAAAGAAGGAAATCAGCTCAAGCACCAGGGAAACATTGCTGAAGCGATTAAGAGATATTCTCGTGCTATACAACTTCATCCAGATTGTGTAGAAGCTTTAAATCGGTTGTCAGATCTATATGAAAACCAACAGGAATTTGATCAAGCAATACCCCTGCTTCAACATCTCATTCAAATTCAGCCTCAACGTGGTCGGATAAAAGCAAGATTAGCAAATGCAATGCTAAATCTGGGGAATACAGACGAAGCTATTTCTCTTTACCAACAAGCAGTGATTCAAGAGAAACAGCCCCCAGTTTGGATGTATGCTTGTTTGGGAAAAGCTCTACAGAAAAACGGTCAGATAGATGAAGCAATTTCCGCTTACCAACAAGCTGCTAAATTGCAGCCAGAGGGTTTTCATATTCATGTGACTTTAGCATGGTTGTATGTAGATGAAAAAAATTGGGACAATGCTATTAATAGCTTTACTCAGGCTATTAAATTAAAGCCTGACCTTTCCAATAAAATTTATCAGAAATTGATCGAGCTTTTGAGGATGCAGGGACGGGAAGATGAAGCAGCTACATGGCTTCAGCAACTACCCCAAGTTAAACAAGGAGAAATCTACTCACAAATCTGGCAGGCATTGAATCAAACTAGCTTAGAAACTTTAGAAAATGAAAGTCATTCCTATCCAACAGATATTGATGAACAAGCAGTAAACCAATACTTTAAACTGACCAATCAGTACACAACTGTTACTTTAACATCCTTGAGTGATGAAGACAAAGCATTGATAGAAACTGCTGGCTTGTCGTTAAATTATTTAAATCAAAACCAAAAGTTAGTTACTGCCACCGGAGTACTTGAAGAAGAGACGACAGTAGAAGAACACTTACTTCATCAGCAGCTAGCCGCCCAGGATGGCTATTTTTATGCAATTTGTCCTAGTACTGGACAAGTTCTTAAATCCAATCGTTCAGTATTATATGATCGCTTAGTATTTTATTATCGCTTTGTTGGTGATGAAGTTTTTTACTTGATGATTGCTGGAAATTGTTTTCAAAAAGAGGCTTTATACTTTCCTCGCCTAGAACTCATCGTTCACTTAATACCTAATGATCCTTCAATTTACTCGTATGTAAGAGCTTTAACTTCAAGGAATTTAAACTTAGGAATGATTCCTTTAAAAGCTGCTTTCGTTAATCATTGGAAACTTTATCAACAATACTTATCTAATATTCAACTAACACTGAGATATGCTATAGTTGGTCAAAGCTTCAGTACTTTTCATTATCTATCTAATGAATTATCAGGAATTCAAAGAATATATGAATCGGTATCTTGGCAGCAGATTGATAAATTTTTAGTAGTGGGTCCAGAGTATTATGGTGGGATTGATGAAATTTTTCCTGAAATTCCCTCAGAGAAAGTTGAGCGTTTGAACTGTTGGCAGACTACTAAAAGTACCTCTTGGAAAACGAGAGAGGTGATCTTTCCAGAAATAAATCAAAGAATGTTGGAAAGCAACTTTTTTGCCTTTAAGTTAAGTGATGATAAAGTATCAGATGAATTACGAGATCGCCTTTATCAAGCATCACTGAGAAAGTGTTCTTCAGATTTTTTAGCCGAAGTAGAAGCAGCAAAAAAGAATTACTTTCCTCTGCTTTGGATCAGTTTCCGTACCCACTTTAGGGCTTGGCTTTCTCAGATAGAAGGAATTGCTAATATTATTAATAGTCTCTCAGATCATTTTCCTAATCTAGCTGTTGTTTTTGATGGATATACTCGTATCGATATTAATGGCAATTTACTAATTAACGATAAAGACGAAGAAATTATTCAAAATGAGAAAGATGTTGTTAATCAAATTCAATCACTATTTACTAAA
>CAYNXM010000153.1:0-2570 GCA_964401105.1 uncultured Lyngbya sp.
AACTATCAATGCGTTGACTGACTACCGTTAAGTTTATCCTGTTTATTGTAGCATAATACAATTAGGCTGACGAATAAATTCGTCGCTATCGCTTATATCCCCCGATTAAAATGCGGGGGTTTTACGCATCGCCACGATAAAGCTTCAGCGCCCGTTTGATGCTTTCTATAATCCAATCCGTTGGATTACCAAACGCCCCTCCACCCAGCAGCGTCAAAAACACACGATTGTTTCCGGTGCTGAGGGAATTTAACAGGGCGCTACAAATGGTTGCTTCGTAGGATGCATCCAACACCACCCGTGCAAAGTCTTCCCAGAGATCTGAGGAATGATGGGAATAAGCAACAGGCAAGGCGGAGCAATAGGCTTGTGTGACGGTGTAGGGTGCGTCACTGAGGCACCCTACACCGTAATTTTTAGCCGATTAATCCTGATGACGATCTAAAATAATCATCTGCTTACCAATCACAGGATTTCGAGCAATTAATTGTCCTTGATAATTGACCAATTCTAGCTTTGTAAATGCTAAACTTTTGGCTTGATTAAATAGCTTTTGAGCCATTTCATCCTGTTCTTGCTCTTCTAGTTGATACCAATCTGGCTTGACTTTAACCTGCAATAAATGCTCAGATAAATTCATCTGAATAGATTCGACTCGTTCATCATTGTAGGAACCGGTTAATTCTGTAATTCTTGCTTGCAGCGCCAAAATCAAAGCTTGTTCGGGGGTTAACTGCGCTGTCGGTTCGACCAAAGATTCTTCTGGTAGTATTTCTATTTCCTCTTCTGATAAGGGCTTGATTGTTTCTATTTCTGTATCTATTTCTTCTTCTGACAAGGGCTCGATAGTTTCTATTTCTGCATCAACTTCTACTGGGGATTCTACCACTGATGTTAGGGAAGGGGGAATTTCCTCGTCGGCAAAAACTGAAGAGTTTGGCAACAGAAGAGTTGTTACAACTAACAATAAAATTACTGCAATCTTCCGAATTCCTACAGGCATAAAAATAGTAAAAAACATTTCAGTAAACCTTGATTAAATAGGGGATAAAATTACAACCAGACGATTCATGATAGACATCAATTCAAATTAAATATAGAGTGTATGCAATAGATGCACTTACCGCAACGCGGGCGCGAAGACGCGCGCCTGTGGGGCAGCACGTATGGCACATTTGCACTCTGACAATAGGCATTCTTGTAATAGCGGTGGGAGGAAAGGTGAGTTTTAATCACAAGGGTGTTACGCAGTTTGCATATATTGCTGAGGCTCACCAATAGAATAAGGGAAAAAGCTGTATCAATAAAAGATTATAGCAATTTTCACTTTTCTGTATTTATCAAAACAAATCTGCATAGTGCTATCTCTATTGAGCATGATAATCTAATTTGGTCGTTCAAAAAAGCGATCGCCTTCAAAAAAGCGATCGCCGGATATCAATTGATCTTAGAGTAAAATCAATTAACTTAGATGATAAAATCAGATTCGGTAATCGACTCTGCCATCGCATCTTCCACCGTTGCTAACAGTTGGTCGTCCAATTGAATATAGGTGGCATCTCCCACTTGAATCAGGGTGAGATCCTCAAAAGTGACTCCCTCTGGTAGTTGGAAAGTATCTTCTCCATCAGTGAAGTCTACAACGATGTCTCCCTCTGCAACAGCAGCCAAAACAAACACATCCGATCCCAAACCGCCGAAGAGGACATCTGCCCCTTGATTACCGTCAAGGCGGTCATTACCTAAACCACCGACTAAGGTATCATTGCCTTCGCCGCCGTTGAGGATATCGTTGCCTGCGTTACCAAACAAACTGTCATTCCCCAAATCACCGAAGACGATATCATTACCACTGTCTCCAAACAGCAGATCTTGATCCTTACCGCCAAACAGTTGATCGTTACCTTCTCCGCCGCTGAGGGTATCATCTCCGGTATTGCCAAACAGCCGATCTTCTCCAGCGCCGCCACTGACAATATCATTACCGTCATCACCGAAGAGTTCGTCATCTCCCTCATCGCCGTAGAGGAAGTCATCATCTTTGCCGCCGAAGCCAAAGTCATCCCCAACGCCGCCTGTAATGCTGTCACTGCCGGTATTACCAGCCATGAAGTCATCCCCAATACCGCCAATTAACAGATCGTCTGGGTCGAGGTCGGGAATTAACAAATCACTCGGTGCGCCAAACAGGCTATCATTGCCTGCACCCCCTTGGAGGGTATCTTGACCACTGCCGCCAAACAGTTGGTCATCTCCCTCGTTACCGTTGAGGAAGTCATCCCCATCGCCACCATCGGCTGTATCTGAACCCGCCCCGCCAAAGAGATTATCGTTATTGCCGAAACTAAACAGGACATCACTGGTGGCACTGCCTTGCAATTCTTCACTACTACTCGAACCCAGCAACGTTTCACCGCCACCAGTAGCAGTCAGGGTAACTTCTACCAAGTTAGCACTCACTGATTCTACAATTGTAGTAATGGATTGAACCACCCCAACTTGGACTGAAGTTAAGTTAATAAACTCATCTGATAAGTCGGATGAGATGGGGGCAAACCCTTCCGCGAATG
>CAYNXM010000154.1:0-10132 GCA_964401105.1 uncultured Lyngbya sp.
CGGCGATGATGTTAAAATTAAGACGAGCAATTCGTCAAGGACAGTTAATTCTGCAAGAAAATTGTCAGGTGATTAAAGCCTATTGGCAGTCACAATGGCAAGTTGAATGTGATAACGCAGAGTTCTATAATTTTGATCGAATTTGGTTAGCGACAGGGACAAAATTTGATGCCACTCAACACCCTTTACTAAAGAATATTTTGGAGAATTACCCCACAGAAATTGTTAAAGGTTTACCCATATTGGACGAACATTTAAGAATCCCAGGTTGTGAATGTTTTATCATGGGTGGGTTAGCTGCATTGCAAGTTGGACCGGTTGCCCGGAATCTATATGGGGGAAGAATGGCCTGTTCTCGCATCCTTCCAGCAATTGTTAAACCCAGTTTAGCATTAAGCCAATCTGACCAAACTTCAACCTCGTTAGGCTTCGTATAAAAATGCTTTAACTCGTTCAATTATAGTTTAATTAGTAATATTTAATCTTCTGTTTTTTCTTTTGTCATAAATGGAACAGAAATTCACTGTTTTGATTTTATAATTAATGCAGCCACTCAAACAATCTAATAAATTAAAATCGTAAATTGTTGGGCAAAAATCACTTGACTCCTACCGATCACTTATGACTCGAAATTAAGAAACCTTTTTCCCGATTGCGCTCTCAAACTTTATGTCCTACTCTCCGCTGCCTCTGATGCTCTAACGACTAACAATGAATAACCCACAATTAAATCTGCTAGACTAGAAAATCTACCGGGTTATATTGAGCTGTAATGGGAAATACGTTTGGGCATTTATTTCGGATTACAACATTTGGAGAATCCCACGGGGGTGGGGTGGGTGTTGTGATTGATGGTTGTCCACCGAACCTTGAAATTGATGTATCTGAAATTCAAGCCGAACTCGATAGACGACGACCCGGACAAAGTAAAATTACCACACCGCGCAAAGAAACCGATACCTGCGAGATTTTGAGTGGAATGTTTCAGGGAAAAACCCTCGGGACTCCCATCCAAATTTTAGTCCGCAACAAAGATACCCGCCCGCAAGATTATCAAGAGATGGCATCAACTTATCGCCCCTCTCATGCAGATGCCACTTATGACGCAAAATATGGCATTCGCAATTGGCAAGGGGGCGGACGCTCTTCAGCCCGAGAAACCATTGGCCGGGTCGCAGCCGGAGCAATTGCTAAAAAAATTCTAAAGACTGTTGCTAATGTTGAAATTGTCGGTTACGTTAAACGGATTCAGGCCCTAGAGGGAATCGTTGATCCCGAGACAGTCACCTTAGCGGCTGTTGAAAGCAATATTGTCCGTTGTCCAGATGCAGAATGCGCCGAACGAATGATTGAATTGATTGAACAAGTGCGAGATCAAGGCGATTCTATTGGGGGAGTAGTTGAGTGTGTGGCTCGTAATCTACCGAAGGGACTCGGTAGCCCTGTATTTGATAAACTAGAAGCAGATTTGGCAAAAGCTGTCATGTCATTACCCGCCAGTAAAGGATTTGAAATCGGTTCTGGTTTTGCCGGCACTTTGCTGACTGGCTCCCAGCACAATGATGAATTTTATACTGATGAACAGGGTGTAATTCGTACAGTGACGAACCGTTCTGGCGGTGTACAGGGTGGCATTTCTAATGGTGAAAATATTATCTTACGAGCAGCATTTAAACCAACTGCTACAATTCGGAAAGAGCAGCGTACAGTGACTCAGCAGGGAGAATCAGCACGGCTCGCAGCAAAAGGTAGACATGATCCTTGTGTTCTTCCTAGAGCTGTTCCGATGGTAGAAGCAATGGTTGCGCTTGTATTATGTGACCATTTGTTACGTCATCACGCTCAGTGTGGAACCTTGGAACCTAGAAATTAATATGCACACTAGCCCATCATCAATTGGGTCTGTTCCCCAAACCCAATCCAACCCTAAATTTTCCACTCACAACCCCGAGGAATTTGTTGTTCAATTTTGGGGAGTCCGAGGGAGTATCCCGACTCCGGGAGAGGACACTATTCGCTATGGTGGTAATACCTCCTGTTTAGAAATCCGAGTCGCCGGAAAACGCTTGATTTTTGACGGGGGTACCGGTTTGCGGGTGTTAGGAGAATCTCTAATGCAGGAAATGCCCGTTGAAGGATATATTTTCTTCACCCATTATCATTGGGATCATATCCAGGGTTTTCCTCTGTTTACCCCGGCATTTACTGCTGGTAACCACTTTAAAATTTATGGAACCATTCCACCTGACGGCAATTCAATGAAACAACATTTCATTGAACGAGTTTTGCATCCTAATTCCCCCGTTCCGATGAAAGGCATGAAAGCTGATTTACAGTTTAATCAACTCAAGGCAGGGGATAAAGTACTCTTAGATGATATTACCATTGAGACGGGGTCACTGAATCATCCCAATACTGCAATTGGATATCGGATAACTTGGGACGGACGTAGCGTGGTTTATTGTTCGGATACAGAACATTTTCCAGAGGGATTAGATGAAAATGTGCTTAACCTCGCCCGTGATGCGGATGTCCTGATTTATGATGCGATGTACACTGATGAGGAATATCATAATCCCAAATCTCCTAAGGTAGGTTGGGGACATTCAACCTGGCAAGAAGCAATTAAAATGGCAGAAGCAGCGGGAGTGAAGCGGGTTGTCATTTTCCATCATGACCCGACTCATAGCGATGATTTGCTCGATAGAATTGCTCAAGAAGTACAGGCTAAATTTCCTAAAGCTATTATGGCACGGGAAGGTTTAATTTTGCCCGTGGGAGTATAAGGAGTAAGTAGAGACGTTGCATGCAACGTCTGTACACGCCCGTAAGGAGTCCCTTGAATAACAAATAACACTTTATTCATCACTGAATAATTCATCACTGATAATTCATCGTTCATTATGAAATAATACTCTGAATTTTAGCGATCGCAGCCACCATAATTTGATGTTCTTGTACCTGTATTCGGGCGTGAAGGGTGTCTGGGGTATCATCGGGGAGAATAGGTATGGCTGCTTGCATGATAATAGGGCCGCTATCAACGGTTAATTCGACGAAGTGAACAGTACAGCCTGTGATTTTAACCCCTGCATTTAAGGCTTGTTCAATGGCATGAATTCCGGGAAAGCTTGGGAGTAAACTGGGATGAAGATTAATTATTTTTTGAGGAAAGGCATCAATTAAAACAGGGGTAACAATTCTCATCCAGCCTGCCATTACCACCAGTTGAATATTATATTGTTTTAAAGTTTTAACAATTTCTCGATCTAAATCTTCCCGCTTTTTATAGTGACGATGATTTAATAATACAGTAGGAATATTATATTTTTGTGCCCGTTCGACCACTTTTGCGCTTTTGTTATTATAGATCAGAACTTCTACTTGAGCGTTAAGTTGCTGCTGTTGAATCGCTGCCGCTATCGCCTCAAAGTTACTACCACTTCCTGAAGCTAAAACCCCTAACTTTAAAGGTTTTCCCGGTACAAATAAAGAATTGGGTAAGTCGGGAGAAATTAAACAAGTAGAAGCTATCATGAGCCATTCAGCGCGAGTCTAAAAATAGGTATGCTCCTATTTTACTGTTATTAGTTACCCGATACTTGCTGAGAATCATAAAATATTCTATTTCCGATCTGACCTCAATATTAGGAAAATCAAAAATCTTAACATTCAGTTAAACGGTAAAATAGATTAGCCTCAAACCCACGACTGTTGCCACTATGACTCTGTTTCCCCAGTCCCGTCAGTCTCTGTTGGATAGTGTTGCGATCGCAGCCTGGATTTTTTTAACTCCCGCTTTAATTCTCATGGGCTTATTTATTATATGGCCGATTGTATATTTAGCCTATCTCAGTTTTACCAGTGGCAGTTTTACCTTATCTGGGGTTCGTTTCGTTGGACTGACTAATTATTGGCGTTTAATCATTAGTCCTGATTTTTGGCAAGTTTTATTTAATACTCTTTATTTTACCCTAGCCACGGTTATTCCCAGCTTAATTATACCACTTGGACTGGCTGTTTTATTAAATCAAACAGTAATTTGGCGCGGAGTCTTACGAACGGCTTATTTTATCCCTTCTATTACTTCTCTGGTTGCAGTGGGTTTAGGGTGGCGTTGGCTATTTCAAACAGACGGGCCTGTCAATCTCTTTTTAAACCATTTAGGCATTAATCCTATTCCGTGGTTAAGTAGTACAATTTGGGCGATGCCTGTGTTAATTTTACTTAGTATTTGGAAACAGTTAGGATTTAATTTAGTTGTTTTCTTAGCGGGTTTACAAGCTATTCCCATCACTCGTTATGAAGCCGCAGAATTAGATGGTGCAAATCGCTTACAACAATTTTGGTATATTACCTTACCTGGGTTAAGACCAACATTAATATTTGCAATCGTTACTACTGTTATCTTTACCCTACGAAGTTTTGAACAAGTTTATGTGATTACCGGAGGCGGGCCACTCAATTCTACGAATTTATTAGTTTATTATATCTATGAACAAGCTTTTGCTCAATTTGACTTTGGCTATGCTGCTGCCGCTGCCACCCTGTTATTAATTGTTACTCTAATTTTAGTTTACTTACAGCTTAAAGTGTTTGGGGAAGAAAATTAAAAAGAGTTAATTATTTAATTGAATCATGATTATTTATCACCGCAAATAAGGGTTGAAATACCCTAAGTCTCTTACCCCTATAATATGAGATTCACCTTGCTCTTTGTAGCATTTACAATTAAAATCCAAAAATTAGTACAATATTCTAACTGACTAAAAACTTTTTAAACTGAATTATCAAGTTTAATATAAAAAATGTTATTTTTCACATCTACTTTAAAATCCGGAAAGTAGAATAAAGAATAAATATTATTGACTAAAAGCTGATTTAAAACGTCTACAGAATTCTATCATAAACGAGCATCTTTTTCATGACAATTCCCTCCTATTTTTATCTTCTGGCAGCACCTTTTTTGAGTCCTGTCGCCCGTCAATTAGGCCAGCAATTAATGAAGCTGATAGGCAGTTATCAATCTTCTAATCAATCTCTCTTAAATTCATCCCATTTAACTGAAAATATTTATAACGATCCGCGCTATATTGAAGCGATTATTAAATATTCACAGCGGCAAGCCGAACAAACTTTAGAGTTTCAATCTGTAGCATTTAATCAAACAAAATATCAACTGGAATGGCAACAACTTCAACAGCAAGAATGCTTAGAAATTAGTCAACTACAGCGAGAGTTAATACGGGATTTGCATAGCAAAGAAATTAAATTGAAGCTTCAGGAACTCGATCATATTTGGAATAAAGAAAAATGGTTTTCTAATTTAAGTCGTCAAGAAACAGAACGAATTTTAGTTGAAGGAACGAAACAATATAAACTATTAATGCTAACTGCACCACCGGATATTAGCCCGGATTGTCCTGATGTTTTAAAGCAACATTTAAAGAAAGATATTGCTAATGGTTTAAGACGATTTTTAAATCAATATTATCCAGAAAAAGATAGTTTACGACCCGTTGAATTTTATGCAGATTATTTTAATCGTCCGTTAGGAGATATTGAAATTCGTAAACTTGAAGCCGTTTTGTCTCCTGTTCCTACTCTTATTGTTTACAGTGATATGAATGATTATGAGATTAATATACATATTGGATTTTGGGGATTAAATAATTCTAGTGTTTCGTTAATTCCTGTTCAGCCTTGGAACTGGGAAAACGCTGTAGAACAATTAGAAAAAGAAGGAAATTCTTCATCACAGGCTTTTCGTTACGTTCGGCAAGTTATTGTGATATTGCATCAAATTTTAGCCGCTTTTTTGATTGATTGGTACTATTTATCCATCGATCCTCATTATTCTCCTCAAGTCTTTCAATTAAAGGATCAATTTCCTCAAGATTTAATTCAAGATTATATTGCGATTCTTCAAAAATTTCAAATACAGCAGAAAGAAGTTTATCATCGTCAAATTCAAAAAATATTTAAAGAGTTTAATCAAAACCCTGAAGAGAGTGAAAACAAAAATCCTAAAAATTGGCAAAATGTTAGAACTATATTAGCTGATGAATCTCAAATTGATGCACTTGAGATATTTTCAAATAATCAATGGATAGTCAGTGGCGGTTGGGATAATAAAATTAAGATTTGGTCGATAGAAACTGGAACAAAACAAATGACTTTTTTAGGTCATGTCAATTCTATTACGACATTAGCTGTGAGTCCAAATGGAGAATGGCTAGTGAGTGGAAGTATTGATAATACGATTAAAATTTGGTCAGTTAAATCTCAAAGATTATATCAAACTTTACTGGGACATTCTGACTCAGTCAGTGGGCTGGCTATTAGTTCAAATGCTGAATTTATTGTCAGTGGTAGTGCAGACAATACGATTAAAATTTGGTCAGTTGAAACGGGAGAATTACAACGAACTTTAGTAGGTCATTCTAGTGTAATTACTGCCATAAAAATTAGTCAAAATAATCAATGGATAGTCAGTACAAGTCTGGATCATATAATTAAAATTTGGTCAGTTGAAACCGGAGAAACGAAAGAGATTTCAATGGATATGATGAAACAGATAAAGTCTATTTTGATTAGTCAAGATGCACAGTGGATTTTGAGCTGTGGTTGGGATAATATGATTAAAATTTGGTCAGTTAAAACAGGAAAACTGCAACGAACAATTCCAGGAAAGGCTCAAGAATATTTGATGGCGATGAGTTCAGATAATCGCCTTATTGCTAGTACAAGTAACGATAGATCTATTCGGATTCGATGTCTAAAAACAGGTAATCTATTGAAAACTTTAACGGGACATCAAAACGAAATTAATCAAATGACTTTTAGTGCAGATGGGCAATTTTTGATCGGTAGTAGCAGTGATGGAGAAATAAAAATCTGGCGGTGTTCTTAAAAAGCACGGTTTGATTTAAACTAAAAAAAGGATTTAGGGAAAAGATGCAAGTGAGTGGTGCGATTTGGGGCAGAAATCTCAATCAATCTAAAAGATTGTTTTATTTATTTTTATTGTTAATTTTTTGTTTTGGGCAAGTTGGATGTCAGTCTAATTCCGTTAAAAATGCAGAACTTAAACAAAGTTCTAAAGCCATGGTGGTTTCGGCCGATCCCTTGGCAACTGCCGCCGGAGTAGAAATCTTGAAAAAAGGGGGAAATGCTATCGATGTAGCAGTGGCGACAACATTTGCTATTTCAGTGGTAGAACCCTTTTCGGCAGGCATCGGCGGGGGTGGTTTTTTACTGGTGGGTTTTCCACCGAGTGATACAACTTCAGCTTATACCATTCAAGCCTTAGATTTCCGAGAACGCGCTCCTAAAGCCGCCACACAGAATATGTATCTCGATGAGTCGGGCAATGTCAAGCCTCGGGCTAGTTTAGATGGGCATCTGGCAGCAGGGGTTCCTGGAACCGTTGCGGGGTTGTATACGGTTCACCGCTATTATGGTCAACTTCCTTGGAATCAAGTCTTAGAACCGGCAATACGCTTGGCTGAGGAAGGGTTTAAAGTCGGGGATTACTTTGTTAACTCTCTGCAACGTCGTCAAACGGTGATTATCAATAATCCGGCAGCTCGTGCTATCTTTACGAAAGATGGGGCAATGTATCAACCGGGCGAAGTTCTCAAACAGCAAGATTTAGCAGAGACGTTAAAGAAAATAGCCCAAGATCCCCAACAGTTTTACACCGGAGATATTGCCCGGGCGATCGCCACAGACATGAAAGCCAACGGCGGACTGATTACCACAGAAGACTTAGCCGCTTATACTCCAATATGGCGTGAACCGGTATGTGGGGAATTTCAGCAAGCTAGAGTTTGTTCTATGCCGCCGCCTTCTTCTGGGGGGGTTCATTTATTACAAATTCTCAGTTTAATCGAAGACACAGATTTAAACAATTGGGGGCGTAATTCCCCAGAAACGTTGCATCTGTTAACCGAAGCGATGCGAATTGCTTATGCAGACCGGGCAGAATATTTAGGCGATCCGGATTTTGTGGAAGTTCCAGTCCGTGCTCTAACCAGTCCTAACTATATTAACGCTCAACGACAACAAATTGATCTAAAAAAAGCCAGACCTTCAGACAGTGTTAAACCCATAGATGAAGCCACCTTACAGCGTTATATTTGGGAGTCCCCAGAAACAAGTCATTTAACCGTTGTCGATCAAAACCGTAATGTTGTGAGTTTAACCTTTACCGTTAATGGCGGCTTCGGGGCAGGAGTTGTTGCCGCAAATACCGGAATATTATTAAATAATGAAATGGATGACTTTGCTGTTGCCCCAGGAGTCCCTAACCTATTCGGGCTAGTGGGAGGAGAAGCCAATGCGATCGCACCATTTAAAACGCCATTATCCAGTATGACTCCCACTATTGTGACTCAAAACGGCAATTTAATCATGGCAGCAGGTTCACCCGGAGGCAGTACGATTATTACTACCGTATTGCAATTGGTATTAAATGTTTTAGAATTCAAGATGAATGCCGCTGAAGCTGTTTCTGCCCCCCGCATTCACCATCAGTGGTTACCCGATACCCTTCTGATTGAACAAGGTGGGTTTAAAGACCAAACCTTAGAAACATTAAAACAACGCGGACATCAACTCAAGCAACAAAATGGTTGGGGAAATGCTAACCTAATTCGAGTTACCCCAGACGGCATCCTAGAAGGGGCAGCCGACCCTCGTCGAGAAGGGGCAGCCCAGGGATTTTAAGATTTATAGAAATTGTAATGCAGGATAAACCATTAATTGTTGGCGTTTCGGGCGCGTCTGGACTGATCTATGCCGTCAGAGCGTTAAAATATTTATTGCAGGCAAATTATGCAATTGAATTAGTTGCTTCCAAAGCCGCTTATATCGTCTGGCAAAGTGAATCAAATATCCGGATGCCTGGAGACCCTATTCATCAAGAAAAATTCTGGCGGCAACAAACCGGGGTAGAAACAGGGGGAAAACTGCGGTGTCATCCCTGGCAAGATGTGGGGGCAAATATAGCCAGTGGTTCGTTTAGAACTCAAGGTATGATAGTAATTCCCTGTAGTATGGGGACGGTCGCAAAGTTATCCGGAGGGTTAAGTTCAGACTTGCTAGAACGGGCGGCAGATGTTCAACTTAAAGAAGGACGACCTCTGGTTTTGGTTCCCCGTGAAACCCCGTTTAGTCTAATTCATCTGCGGAATTTAACCACTTTAGCTGAAGTTGGGGTTCGTATTGTTCCTGCCATTCCCGCCTGGTATCATCATCCTCAAACCATTGAAGATTTAGTGGATTTTGTTGTTGCCCGTACCTTAGACCAACTTAATATTGATTGTGTTCCTTTAAAACGGTGGAAACAAGACGAGTGAGGAGTAAGTAGAGACGTTATATATAACGTCTGTACGGGAGTATAAATCAAGGGCGACAATCATACATTCTACTCATCACTGATAATTCATAACTCAATTTCTATTCCCACTCATAACTCATTACTTCTTACTCTATCACAACACCCTATTGCCTAAAAATAATCCATGACAAACCTAATTATTATTTTTACAATTATCGGCGGGTTAATCCTGTTTGCATGGCAAAACCTGTCACCTTCTGTTGCGTTGGTGTTTTTTGGGTGGCAGTCTTCTACCCTGCCGTTATCGGTTTGGATTTTGATGGCGATCGCAGCAGGCTTTTTCAGTGCTATTTTAATTAGTAGTTTATTCCAAGTTTTTCAATCTCTGATTAAACCCGATACTCCATCTTCAGCCCCTCCTCCCCCGGCTTCCATACCTCAACCTCAATACAGTCGGGATTTTGCAGCAGAAGAAGCAGAAGAAGACGAAGAATTTGACGAACCGAATCATTCTCAATGGCAGGTGAATTCTACCCCTGTAACCGAACCGGTTCAACCTCAACCCTCTCAGGGTCGGATTTTAGCCGAAGATTGGGAAAGCGATGTTAAACCCCTTAACCCGTCCTGGAATGCCCCGCAACAGCCCATACCTGCCCAGCAAGGATTTAATTTAAATAAACAGGAAGTTGACTCTGCTGAGACGGAGGAAGATGAGGAAAACTGGGTAGATGGCGAACCTCCCAATTATGAAACAGAACAAACTCCTAAAACAGAGTCTTGGTCGGGTTC
>CAYNXM010000155.1:0-15349 GCA_964401105.1 uncultured Lyngbya sp.
ATATTACCATTATTCCCTTGAATACTCCCGGCATCAAAGATTAAAATTCCTTCACTTGCCTCTCCCTCTCCACTAATTCCCGTCAGTGAAATTAAACCATTTCCTGTAGATTCGATTAACGAATTTTGTAAAATAATACCATCATTATTTCTACCAATAGCCTGATTATTTCCATTGATGTTAATCGCGCCATTTTCAACCGTAATCTGAGAATTATCTATAATAGCAATAGCACTTTGTTCTATTTCGCCTGTGGTTAAATTACCATTTAAATTAATCGAACCCTCACCTGTCGTTACCAAAGAGGTTTGAGAAAGGATGACTTGATTACCATTCGCTGTAAAGCTTCCCCCAGCTAATTCTAGAATCGCATTATTTAAACTCACTCGACCACTGCCATTATTATCGATATCCGCATTTAAAATTAAATTTAAGCTATCATTACCAGAGACTTGATCCAATATATTGTTATTATTAACGATAATATTGTTAGCTGCATTTAACGTCAAAGTTCTCTCTAAACCAATCCCATTAAAATCAATATCTGTACTCAATCTAATATTACCGACACCCGCAATTGTATTATCTGTTCCCGTCGTTAATTCTACATTACCAGATTGCAAACCTTCAATTAAAGTATCAACAAGAATAAAAGAAGTAATTCCATCATTAATAACAGTAGATTGACCGGCAATTATTTCTAAATTAGTTGGATCAATTAACCAAGTTCCGGATAGTCCTAATGTTGCAGAAGTATCAGGTGCATTAGTAATATCTAATTCACCACTACTACTGGTTTCTACAAATCCACCATTTCCTAAATTGCTACCCCCTCGAACAGTAATATCGCCTGCAATTTCTGTTGCCTTTTCTGACCAAATTATAACGCTTCCCCCATCTCCCCTATCCAATCCATCAGCTTGAATAATAGAATTTTGATCGATTAAAACTTGGGATGCTAGAGGCAAATTTCCTAAACCTTGAGAATCTCCTCCAATCAATATATTGCCACCCCCTTGAATACCCGAGGCCGCTAAATTAGCCTCTAAAAAATATAGATGATTCCCGAGTACATAAATCTTGCCTCCGACAGTAGTCTCAGGAGAATTAGAAACATCAATATTACCCGAAATAATAGCAATACCCGGTTCAATTTTACGGGTTAAAACAAATTCTCCTTCTGGGTTTTGCTGAATAACATTAGCGCTATCTGCTTCACCACCCGTTAATAATCGAGGTAAGTTTGAGGATTGAATCTCTAAATTTTGATCTGAATTAAACTCTGTTGAGACTTCCAAACTCAAAAGCTGCCCAACTTGTGATAACCTGACTAAATTTTCACCCGGAATAGCCGCTATTATAATTTGACCCGATGGTGCAGCTAACGTTCCATTATTAACAACACTTCCGGCAATTAAATTGAGATTTTCTCCCTCAGAAACCGTAACATTGCCTAAATTAACAATTGAACCAGAATGTTCAGTCTTAAATAAAAATTGATTCGGTGTTCCAATTAAACTCTGCCAATCTGAATTTTCAATAGCATCAAACCAACTTCCATTTTCAAATCCAATACGATTAGCAGTTGTAACCGTTAAAGAAGCTGGAAGATTGAGAGACGCATTTTCACCAAAAATCACCCCTGCCGGATTAATCAAAAACAGATTAGAACTTCCACCAGTAATTTTAATTAAACCATCAATTATAGAAACAGAACCCCCTGTAACTCTACCTAAAATATTCTCTATTTCAGGGAGTGTTAAAAAATTTAGAATTTGTCCTTGGGATAACCCTAACTGTTCAAAACTATGAAATAAATTACTCCCATCTCCAGACCGTTGACCCCCTTGAATGTTAAACTGGTTATCTTGCCGATCGACGACAGTTCCGGTGCCATCGGCTGCTGGAATAATCGGTTGCGCTATAGCCGTAGATGTCGCTCCAACTAAAAGTGTTGTGGATAAGATAAACCCAGAGAGGTGGTAGAATAGATGAGTCATTTTCCGATGGCTAAGCTTTCAGTTTAGATGAAGTTGAACGCAATATTTTAGATAAAAATACTGTAGAAAATTCTTTAACCCGGAGGAGAATATAAATTCGGATTGAATAGACTATTACTTTTTTTCTTAAATCCCGAAACCTATTGATGAATAATATCGATCAAAACAATAGGGAAACTTAGACAGATCGCCACAATAATCGATCGCGATCAAATTATAGCACCCGGGACTGAAGAACAAGTAGACAAAATGACAATGGGAATTTTGACATACTCCCCCGGTTGAAACACGGGGGCTTTACGCATCGCCTCCGTAAACACACGGGTTCGATGAAGCAACTAGGGATAATGTTGCCTCAGAAACGCTGATCGAGCGCGAAGCGGATAAGCGTAGTTCATATTATCTAAATTTCGCGGTTAGAGACTCTCGCTTTTAGCGACGAGAGGAAAACCACGCCTCCATCTTCAGCTCCAAAGGGTACTGCAACCATAGCCGTCAGGCTTGGACGCACGCGGGAATTTGGAGACGGGGTCGGGTTGACTCTAAATCAAATTTGAATTAAGATAAGTTTCAATTAACAAAACACATTGACCTACATCAAGAATTGTGAAATACCTGGGGCACAACCGCTATCGCAGCCTGCCGTTTTGGTGAACAGGTGAAAGTCAGGGGCTAGAATTAGATACTGAGTGGCGAGTGAATTAAACATCTCCAACGTCGTTGAAAAAAGTAGGCTCAAGTGCTGAGGCATGAGAGAGTAGGGTCGGCTTGACACCGCCTGAGTGCTACCGTAACTGGTAGGTTTCGTAGATTTTCAACCGCCGAGATTTTGTTCCGTAAGAATCCGTTTCTGTAACGGAGTTCAGGAACGGAGTATGTCAAGTAGGTGTATAATCGAGAAATACCGAAACGCGAAAACCAAGCAGTAGGTATGAGCACCTTGAAAACTAGAGTTAGGGGGTTCCAGTCAGGAAGGCTTGGTTGGGTAAAAACTCTAAGCAGCAAGTACCAGTCTTGTAACGACACCGTACCGCAGGGCTTGCGGAATCGGGACTCTGCAATGGGTCGAAAGTCTGTGGACATGACGTAAGACGGGGACATAACTAACGTGAGTTGGTGGTGTACGCAGATGTGAGTGAAGCAGAAACCTGAATCGCGAGGTTCAGGAATCCCGCGCTTTTAGCACTGGGAGGATGTCAATCTGTATGATAAATAAAAGCCTCTAATTATAGGAGAGCCAGTCAAACTGGTTAAATATGCCTATCGAAACGATTCATGGTTCGTTACAGGGTCTTAAACCCAGTCAACTGAAACGCTTACAGCGCCTCTATCATCAACGCTTACCGGGAGATAGAATTGTCACTGCTGAGTTTGCTCAACGCTTAGCCGCTATTAGTACAGAAGTCAATCAACCCGTTTGCGTCTATTTCAACCGTCGAGGACAAGTGATTCGGGTGGGTATTGGTACCCCACGTCAAACTCAAATTCCTCCCCTAGAATTACCCCGATATGGGGAAGGACGCTTAAGTGGAATTCGATGTATCGCCACCCAACTGAAGTCTGACCCCCCAAAAGAGTCGGCATTAACAGCAATGGCAATTCAACGTTTGGATGTGTTGGTGGTCGTAACGTTAACTGGAAGCGGGTTTCAACGACGCGGCGGTGGAGAAACAGGATATGTGAAAAATACGTTTCTGGCGCATTTATTGCCCCAAACTCAAACCAGTGAGAACGATCAAATTGTAACGCCCCTTGCACCGATTCCCTATTATTTATCCCCTGCCATGAGTCTAGATATCCTCTCGAAACAGGATTTTCTGGATTTAATTGATAACCTAGAAGCCGAATTACAACGGGATTTTGTTGCCAGGACCGTTGATAGTGAGCAAGATCGGGTATTACTCGTCGGTGTGAAAACAGATAAAGTCACTCCCCTTGAGTTTGAAGATCGCATAGCAGAATTAGGGCGTTTAGTCAATACCGCTGGCGGTCAAGTGTTGAATGTCCTCCGCCAAAAGCGATCGCGTCCCCATCCTCAAACCGTTGTCGGAGAAGGAAAAATCCAAGAAATTGCCTTAACCACTCAAACCTTAGGGGCCAATTTAATTGTCTTTAATCGAGATTTATCCCCCGCTCAAGTACGGAACTTAGAAACCCAAATAGGAGTCAGAGTCGTCGATCGAACGGAATTAATCTTAGATATCTTTGCTCAACGGGCTCAATCTAGGGCTGGGAAATTACAAGTAGAACTTGCCCAACTGGAATATAGTCTACCGCGATTAACCGGACGCGGTCAAGCCATGTCTCGCTTAGGGGGTGGAATTGGCACCCGTGGCCCCGGTGAAACCAAGCTAGAAACCGAACGACGCGCCATTCAACGGCGGATTTCTCGCTTGCAACAAGAAGTCAATCAACTGCAAGCCCATCGGTCTCGTCTGCGGCAACGGCGACAACGTCAAGAAGTGCCCACAGTTGCTATTGTCGGTTATACCAATGCTGGAAAATCTACTTTACTCAATACCTTAACCCGTTCAGAGATTTACGCCGCCGATCAATTATTTGCCACCTTAGACCCCACCAGCCGCCGTTTAACAGTACCCCACGCCATCACTGGAGATGCCCTAGCAATTGTGTTAACGGATACGGTCGGGTTTATCCATGAACTACCCCCATCCTTAATTGATGCCTTTCGCGCCACCCTCGAAGAAGTCACCGATGCCGATGCTTTAATTCATGTCGTTGATTTATCTCACCCCGCTTGGCGCAGTCAAATCGATTCCGTCATGCAAATTTTAACCGGACTTCCAGTCACACCGGGGCCTGCATTATTAGCATTTAATAAAATAGATCAAGCTGATGGTGAAACTTTACGATATGCTCAGGAAGAATATCCCCAAGCCGTGTTTATTTCTGCCACGAATGCTTTAGGTTTGGAAACCTTACGTCAACGGTTGGGACAGTTGGTACATTATGCGTTGATGGTGGATTAGGTCACCCCCTCAGGTTGTCATCAATAATTTAAGGAAGATCATCCCATCCCTGCATTGGAGAGACTTCTAAGACACCATCTGGCTTCATCACCACTTTAAATTCAATCAAATCCTGTGAGAAAATATCGGTTTGAGGTAACTTCTCCAGAGGTGTTTCTTTGACCCTATAAGCAGCAGCAGAATTCATCGCTTGATAAGATACAAGTCTTCCATCGGCAGTGACTCTAACCCGATAAACTAAAGTTTCGTTAAACCTGACAGATTGCCAATGAAGATCAATCGCCTCGTACAACATTTGGCTTAACTCCACCAATGTCTTGGCGGGGGTGACTTGACTATCTGTGGGTTGGGGTTGTGAATTGACCTGAGAAGATATTGCAGGTTGGGATGTGTCTGACGACGGCATCTCCCACAATTTCACAGTTTCGTCGCTACTACCACTGACGAGGGTTTTGCCATCGGGACTAAAGGCGAGGGACCAAATCGGCTTTTTATGGCTTTGCCATCGATCAATCTCTTGACCTGTATCCGGGTTCCACAGTCTGATGGTTTTGTCATAACCCCCACTGGCGAGGGTTTCACCATCAGGACTGAATGCCACCGACCAAACCGCTTTAGAATGTCCGACTAAAGTCTGTTGTAATTGTTGATTACTGAGTTGCCAAAGTCTAATCATTTTGTCAGTACTGCCGGTTGCTAGGGTGCCATCAGGACTAAATGCCACCGACCAAACTGCTTTAGAATGAGCCGCAAGGGTGTATAACTCTTTTCCATCTAAGGACCAAATTTGAACCCACCCATTTTCACTACCACTGGCTAAGGTTTTGTTGTCAGGACTAAAAGCAACCGAACGCACCCAATCTGAAGTTTTGATGGTTAATTGGTGTTGACCGGTTGCCACATCCCACAGTTTAATCGTGTTATCGGCACTGCCACTGGCTAGCCATTTTCCATCAGAACTCATGGCTAACGTTTTAACATCTTCTGCGTGACCTTTGAGCGTACGAATGAGTGTACCCGTTTCAAGATTCCACAGTCTAATACGGTTATCCCAACCCCCACTGGCAAGAATTTTACCATTAGGACTAATAGTTAATGTTTCAATCGCATCAGTATGACCAGAAAGGGTATGAAGAAGTTGACCCTTTTTGAGATTCCAAATTTTAATTTTACCGTCATAACTGGCACTAGCAAGGTATTGATTATCGGGAGAAATTGCCACTGCATAGACCCAACTTGAATGTCCGGTTAGTGTTTGAGAAGCAGGTACACGTGAGGGTTCTTGAATCTTTGCTGCTATTGGAATAGAGGGTTTAAACTGTGGCTTCGGCCAACTGACACCGAGTACAATTGTAATGCTGGAAAGGGTCAGCAAAGCTGGATATTTCCAGTTGTAATATTGTGATTGTACCATCGAATACTCCTGTGGTGGTAAATGGGCGATATAGCTATCAACTGAGCTAACGACTCTCTTATAAATCCGTCAATAGAGTAGACTAATTCTGCTATTGAAGATGCGAAAATTACTAATTACTTCAAGGATTACGAACGACTCGCTACAGTTTTTTTGGGCTTATTTTTACCTTGATGTTCCATCCAGCGACGAACTAAGAATAAAACCGTTGTTCCACTCATCAGAGTCATAGCAATTGGAGTGAGATAAGTCCAATGTCCTGACATTTTATCCCAAACGTGCCAAGTCAGTAGAAAGATGGCAACATAGGTTAATTGATGGAGTTTCTTCCAATTTTTCTTGAGCTTTTTAACGCTCCAGTCATTGGAGGTAAGAGTCAGAAGTGCAAAAATAATGAACGTGACAACACCTTGAATATAAATCCAAGAGGTTTTGAAATCGAGAAAGTCAATACTGCGTTGACGCACTAACAAAAATCCATGACCTACCGCAAAAACGAAGGAGAGAATACCAACTAAACGGCGTTGCTTCAGGAGAAATTTAGGAATTTTAGTTTGTCGTGTTTGAGGAAAGACAATTCTCAGCAACGTTGGCAACAATGTAATGACATAACTGACTAAGGCGAGAACACCTAAAATATGAGCCAGTGCCGGTCTATCTAATGTAAACATCATGCTTCTCCGTAAATCATTAATCATGGAACAGACAGAAACGCTACACGTTACGTTACGTTAGTTACCGCAGGCATACAGCCTTTACAAATGTCATGCCACCGATGTGCGTAGTGCTGTACTGTCAAATTTGAGTTGATCATCCGGACTTCATATCAAATTGTTTCTCTCGTGATGACCCAATCAAACCGATGTGCGTAGTGCTGTACTGTCAAATTTGAGTTGGTCATCCGGACTTCATATCAAATTGTTTCTCTCGTGATGACCCAATCAAAACGTGTAGAACTAGACAAACCCGAGGAACTAAACCTGAAAGAGGTGATTAATATTCAATGCTGCGGCATTAATTCCTGCTAAAATGGCGAGCGTTTCGCTACCGAAATCAACTATGGTATTCACTCCACTTTGGGCAATAGAAAGATCATCAACCACTAGATTTCCGTGCAATTGAAGCCGATCAATTCCTATTTCAAAATCCGTGATTAAATCTGTTCCTTCTCCAGCAGCTAAGACAAAAGTATCACTCCCTTGACCCCCAGAAGAATCATCACCCGTGAGGGTATCATTTCCGGGGCCACCTCGCAGCAAGTCATCTCCGTCATCACCCCAGAGGCTGTCATCCCCTTCACTACCGAAGAGTTGATCGTTGCCGCCTTTACCGCCAATGCGATCATGACCAAGACCTCCATCAATCGTATCATCACCCCCAACTGAACCGGCTGAAGAACGGGTATTGAGGTCGCCACGCAGGATGTCATCTCCATCGCCGCCGAAGATCCGATCGTTGCCAAAACCGCCCGCAATGGTATCATCACCCGAACGACCATAAAATTCCTCATCTGCTTCAGTACCGATCAGTTCCTCACCATCCCGGCTACCGATGTTAATGTCCTGCTCTTGTCCGCCGTTAATGTAAAATTGAGCTTGTTCAAACACCTCAGCGGCGACATCTTGTCCGAGTGTCCGACCGTTCAAGTCACCATCTTCAAAGTGAATTCCACCGTAGAGACGAGAAATACCTCCTTCGTCTGCTGCTTCTGAAAAGCTCTCCCAGTCCAGTGTGATAGGTTGTTGGGGTGTAACTCCCGGTTCAAAGCGAGATTCTCCCGGTTCAAAGCTGACAGAAGCCCCAAAGCTATCACTTCCGGTTAATAATTCTAAAATGGTGGCAGCGGAAGCACTAAAGGTACTATGTCCAGAAACATATTCCGCAAAAGGCGGTGAAGGATGACTACCCGGAGTTTGATAGGTGAGAAAATTGGTTGCGAGAATAGTTTGAGTCCCCCCATGGGGAACCCAAGCGTCAATGGCATAACCGCCAAGTTCTTCGTTAAACTCTCCAATTAAACCCAGTTCACCCAAATCTCGGATAGCAGCCACAGGACGAGTATAGTCATAATGAGTCTTGGCTTCCCAAGTTGCGACACCCGCATCGAAGACGGCATTTCCCAGAGTGAAGAATGACTTGGCATCCTCATCGAGGGAGTTATCATTTTGGGCGGAAACAAACTGTCCGAAGGTCATCCAAGTTCCGGGTGGGAAGGAAGTACCGCCGCCATCTTCCCAGAATTCAGCAATCAGCTTTTGTTCATCGGTGAGGTTAGCACTAATGTCAACAACTTGTTCTGCTTGGGCAATAAATTCAGGATTAATCACCGTTCCGACTAAATCGCGACTAATCTCAACAACAGAACCATCTTCTAAGGTAATGGTACGCGCTTCAAAGTCTACGTCTGCCTCCACTAACAAAAAGGGTTCTGGTGCTTCCGGACGCAATTGATCGCCGGAGTCTAACCCAAAGGGAGTGACTTCACCCCACTGCGGTGTCAAAAATTGCTGCACAGGAGCATTTGGATCGTCGATGGGGATATGTTCCGGTGTCCACAATTCAATGTCAATCAGTTCATCTGGGGTGTTAACGGGTTGATACCCTGTCGTATCAGCATAGTTATTGAGTTGGTTGGAACCGTCTTGATGACGAAACTCGAGTAAGGCTTCTGCTGAAACATTCCCAATTCCGGCGGCTGTTGTGGTATCAGTCGTGGTATTATTGGGGTCAAAACCCAGATCTGCCATCAATTGGTCGAAAATCTCGACTTGGTCGGGAAATAAGTCTGTTAACACTCGATAAGCCGAAAAGCTCATCGCCTCAGTTTTGTTAGCATCGGTATTTTCAGCTTCCGGACGTTGGAGGTCATCACCGAGTTGAGTGGCGATCGCAGTTGGATCATAAGCCGCCCAAGCATCAAACATGGCTGTATGCACCATACTATAGGCACGAGATGCCACTGTTGGCCCAACCGCTGTATTGATTACCGCTTGCTGAACGGCTCGATCCCACAAAACAGAAACGGTTGGGGAATCATCGTTAACAGTGACCAGTTGGGTATTTGGATCAAGGAGAAGTTCGACGGAATTGTTCTGACTCGATGAGGTCAGTATTTCAGCAGGGTGAACCTCAGCAGTTGTAGAAGATTGATTGTGATACATTTGCATTTTTATACTCTATTGACGAGTTTATTCACGTCATTTACTGAGCCGATAAGAACCGATGCTCATGTTGATGGTGATTGAACCATCTACCTACATATATTTCTGATCTGAGTGAAGTTATGTAATTTTCTCGTCTGAGTCAGCTGATTTTGATCGTCAGTGAATTCGACAAAACAAGGGAAAACCCCTAAAATTAGTCGTTCGTGTAATACGGAGCCGACAGAACAACCCCTGATTTATCGTCTATGATGAGTGTGATTGAGTTCTGTTCTACGGGATTAGTGTTCTGCTTTTTTAGCAAGCTTTAGATGAATGCTCGCGCGTAGTTTCTGTGGTAATACCAATTCTTTATGAGGGCGATACGGCACGCGCGATCGCACGCGCGAACGCACAATATCTCTTCAACACAACTTTAAACAATTATTCTGTTATTTTAAGCTGCTACGCAGCTTGATTGTATAATAAAAAAATCAGTAAAGGGGGCGATACGGCTATAGCGATCGCCCGCGCGATCGCCAGCCAAGTATGGAGCGCAAAAAACCATCTTTCCGGAGAGCAGAGAGGACGACTGCTAAAAGCGTTTAAAGAGCATGAGAATCAGAGATGTGAGAGAAAAGATTTTAATTCTATTATTGATGAATGATGGAAAAATATATCATTCTTATTAGCTATTTTTTAAAGATTGCATCTGCAACGGTAGCATACTGGGTAGTTCATAGCGACCCAGATAACTTAGACAGTTTTTTAGAAGGTAATTTTCGTAAAGTGACTAAAGAATATGAATATTTATTATTAGAAATAGTTGATCAAGAACCGACAGAATATGGATATGAGTTGGGTCGGTTTAGCTGTTACGCAGCTAATCAGATTCTGTGGCGATCGGCCAGTGGGAAAAAAATCAAACAAGTAGGGAAACTTCGCCGATATTGAGTCCAATGGATCGCAAAACTAGCAAGACGCGATCGCAGTTTGGGGTGAGATGCAGTCGGCTGCTGCCCCAAAGCCCATCCAGGGGGTAAACCGCTTTTAGAGGAAATTCAATAGATCTTTTGAAACTATAGAAGCAACAGTTAAAGATGCTTAAATAGTTTGGAATCATGTTAATCCTTACGGAACTTTCCGCCTGAACCTTGATGAAAAGCTACCCCATCAAATAGGTTCACCACAAAGAAACAAAACCTGACAGCTTGTATCCTTTGTGGTTTTCCCTGTTTAATTTAAAAGCGATCGCCAACCGTAAAGATAAATTGACTATCTCCTTGATCGCTTAAGCCAAACTCCGCCCGTAATGGCCCAAATCCAGTTTCAGCCCGTAAACCCAAGCCATAACCTAAGCCGCTACCCGGTTTATCTCGCGCTTCTGCGGGTCGGCCGGGAACTGTATCGCCCGATCCTAAATCCGTCGCATAATCTACAAAAAAGGTTCCTCGCAGATTGACATCCTGGCGAAACAGACGCAAGTTGGCAATCGGATAACGATATTCAGCGGTGGCTTGAATAAAGCTGCGTCCAGACCCCACTTCACCCTGATCATAACCGCGAACCGAACTTGAACCCCCTAAATTAAACGCATCATAGGGAGGTAAATCTCCGATGGTGGTTCCTCCTTGAACGTTAAAGACAAACGTCCGGGGGCCTTCCCTAAAGCCAATAAACGGAAAAGGAGCATAAACAGTGTAACTACCTGCCAAACGGTTTGAGAAGACACTGGCTTCTCCAATAGGGATAAATTGATCGCTTCTGACCAGGAAACGATAGCCGCGAGTGGGGAATTTGGGATCATCTCGTCGATCCACTTCTCCCGCAAAACTGAAGGATAACAAGTCATCAATGCCGTCATCGCCAAAGGTCAAACGGTTACCCTCTCCCCTTCCGGATTCAAAGATGGCCAGTGAACCGTCTGACAAAACTAACAACCGCCGAGACCGATCAAAATCTCCGTCTCTGGGGGCGAGGGTGGTGGTGAAAATATCCTCCCGTACAGAAACCTGTTGATAAGACAAGCCAAATGCCCCTTTAAAGTCATCCGTAAACGGACGGAATATCTCAATACCACCCCCAATACGATGCACCCAAGGCGCGTCTCCGTTGGGTAAATCAACATCGCGATCGCCATTATCATAAACGGGTAATTCAGAGGCTTGAGAATAGAAATAATTTAAACTGTAACCCCATCTTCTCAGACTATCGCCTACGCCAGGATTGGTATAGCGTAAGTCAAATCCTAACGTATCGCTGCCTCCTTCGACTCCTAACACTAAGTTTTGGTCGGTTCCCCCTAAGTTACGGAAACCAAATGTAGTCCCGGCATTAAAGGAACTACTACGGTTTGAACCGGGTAAAACCGTTGCGGGTTGCAGCGGGCCGAATAGGGTAGAGGGATGGTCAACACTTCTGGAAAAGTTGAAGAAAAATGATCCTTTTTCCACCACATCGATCACCATCACCACTTCACCCTCGTCAGCAGTGGGTTCTAGGGAGATATTCGCCCGTCTGATAATATCCAAGTCTAACAACCGTTCTACGCCTTCACGGGCTAACTGTTCGTCGTAGATATCCCCCGGTTGTAAATCAAATTCGCGGGTAATAATATTAGATTTTGTGTTCCCGTCAACTTCGTTATCTCGTTTATCTAAATACCGAACTTGAATCTCTGAAATGACGGCCCCTGTTTCTGCTGGGACTGTAATCTCTTGCTGACGTTGAACGATAACGTCGGGGAACTCAGTTGGGGTCGGATCGACTGCTTCAATAGGGGCAAGGTCAACTGCTTCTGAATTTTGTTGGTTTGCCAGTTCGTCAACCCGTTGAATTTTAAACTCGGGTAATGGGGCTGTTTGTGTTTGGGCCTGACTGGCAACACTCCAACTTAGAGGAATGACAACGGTTGAGACGACAGGCAACAATCGAAGGATTGAATAACTTGGCATTTTAGGCGATCGCATGAATTGAATCAATGTTTTAAATAAAATTTGATTTTAACCCTAAAACACAAAGAGTCAATTTCTCTCAACAATTTTTATCCCAGCCTCAACCCGACCGTTAGCTGGGACATCAGGGAGATTACTTTAAATGCTGCGCCAGAAATTCTGTTGTTTCTTGCCAAGCTTGTTGGGCAGCGACCGCATTATATCGGGTTCCGGAGGGATTGGCAAAAGCATGATCTGCATTTTCGTAGATATGAATTTCAGCCGATTTATCTAACTGTTGTAAAGCCGCTTCAAAGGCGCGAACGGTTTCAACGGAAGGATTTTTATCGAGTTCACCAAAAATCCCTAAAATTGGCATTTGTAAAGACTTCAATCGATCTGGATTGGTTTCTAATCCTCCTCCATAATAAATCACGGCTGCATCCAGTTTTCTCGGAAATAATAAAGCGGTATTTAACGACCAAGTCCCACCAAAACACCAGCCAATACTGGCAATTTTTTCTACATTTTGTTTCGTTTCTAAATATCGATAAGCTTGGCGAATATTCTGTTTTAATCTTCTCGTTTTTTCCTGAGATTCTCGCAGTAATTCCAAGGCTTTTTCCGGTTCACTGGCAACCTCGCCTTCATATAAATCAACCGCTAACGCCACATAACCTTCCCCAGCTAATCGGCGTGTCATCATTTGAATATTTTCATTTAATCCCCACCATTCGTGAATCACAATTAATCCAGGAAGATTACCATCAGTATTCGTTGGACGGGCAAGATATCCAGTAATTGGTTTTCCATCCAAACGACTATAAGTTACAGACTCACCTTCAACCGGCTGACTGGGTTCAACCGCAACTATTGCAGAAGCAACGGGTTTATCGTGTTGATGAGACATCCAAGTGGCATGGCTGAGGTCAGGAACCGTACTTTTTGCCTGCGTAATTCCCACAAAAATGAAGAGCAAAAAGCCAATGAAAGTCAGTTTTAAAAGTTGACGCATTGAATATTAAAAATATAAATTAGTTATTTTATAGTTTAATCTAATCAGGGGCAAATTGAAGGTTTGTCTACCCATTTCAATCCGCCCCCAGATCAACTCAGTCCCAACATGAATGTCTGGATTAAACGGTTGCGACTTCACCACTGATTTGATTTTGGCTATGATTCAACCTTGGAGTTGCTAATGACTCTAACTGAGACAACAGTTGGGCTTTAACCACATGACGGTAGCTAAAAAAGTGTTCTCCTATACCCAAAGCAGTCAAATAATCGTACAATAAACGAGGTTTTGTTAAAGCGATCGCCAACAACTGCCACCAGAAGCGGAACCGAGTTGAACGGACAATTCCCTGTCGCCAACACAGGGTGAAAAACAGTCGCCATTCATGATCGCTTAAAGGTCGGTTTGTTTTGCCTCGCCAACCCTGCATCATGCGATAATGACGGAATGTTCGTTTGAGGTAGGGTAAGGGTTCATACAGATGCCAAAAGGCAGCAATATATTCTTTTGTAATTTCTTCGACTCGACGAGTGGGAACAAAGTTCATAATTGCCCCTTGATGAAATGTGCCTAAGCCTTCTCCTAAGCGACCTTCTTGTTGCAGACGGTTCCATAAAGCTGTATTTTGTAATGCTTGCAGTAAGCTAAATTGACATTGGGGAATACCGGTTTCTTCAATAAAGGCGCTGATGCGTTCACCTGCCCCAGGACGTTCGTTGTCAAATCCCATAATAAATCCAGCCATAATTTGCAATCCCATGCGGGTAATTTTATGACAAGATTCTACTAAGTCACGGCGAGTATTTTGCAGTTTATGAATGCCGACTAAACTTTCAGTATCTGGCGTTTCAATCCCCATAAATACCGTGGTAAATCCAGCTTTGACCATCAACTCAATCAGTTCTTCATCTTCTGCTAAATTAAGTGAGGCTTCCGTTAGCAAAATAAACGGATATTGATGGGCTTCCATCCAGGGAATTAACGCCCGTAAAAATACTTTAGCATTGCGTTTATTGCCAATAAAATTATCATCAACCACAAACAGATAACGCCGCCACCCCATATCATACAAAACCTCAAATTCTGCTAACATTTGTTCTGGGGTTTTCGTCCGAGGTTTACGACCGTAAAGGTTAATAATATCGCAGAATTCACATTGAAATGGACAGCCGCGAGAGAATTGAACCGTAATGCCAAAATAAGCATCCATATTCAATAAGTCAAACCGAGGAATAGGGGTTTGGGTCACATCCGGCTTTTCACTGGCGCGGAAAATTCCTGTTTGATCTCCCCGTTTTAATGCTTCCAAAAACAGAGGAATAGTACATTCTCCTTCATCTAATATTAAATAATCCGCCCCAGCTTCCAGGACAAATTCGGGGACGGAAGTGGGAAACGGGCCACCAACAGCCACTTTTTTCCCCAGATTAACACCTTTTTGAATTAGCGATCGCAAATCGGCTTTTTGGATAATCATAGCCGAGATGATGACTAAATCACACCAATCCCAATCTGCTTCTGTTTCTGGGCAAACGTTGCGGTCAGCAAAGCGAATTTCCCACTCAGCAGGCAATAACGCCGCCACTGTAATTAATCCTAATGGCGGATTGGTTGAACGTAAACCCGCTAAATTCAACGTTTCTTGATAAGACCAGAAGGAATTCGGCATCTGCGGCCACAGTAGTAATGCTTTCATGTTTATTTATCTGATGTTTCATTAAATGTTGCTTGTCCAAAATTTAACGATTCTGCGGATTAATGATGAAAACTCTTAAACAATCTTGACAAAAATCAGCCGTTATGCGTCTAAATCTTTTCAAAGGGCTGATCCATGGAGATGCTACTATCCCAATTGAA
>CAYNXM010000156.1:0-19137 GCA_964401105.1 uncultured Lyngbya sp.
AAGTTCGTAAGAGACGCGCACGCCTGAGAGACGTTGTGTACAGGTTTTGTAGAACAGACCTGCATCCATTTTTCTGGGAGAAGCGAATCGCATGACTCGGGGACCAAGCCGTAAGCTGAAACTCATGGTCGTAGATGATGAACCCGATAATTTAGATTTATTATTTCGGACATTTCGACGAGATTTTAAGGTGTATAAAGCCGAAAGTGCTCTACAAGCACTGCAAGTCTTAGATGAAAGTGGTGAAATGGCAATCATTATCTCAGACCAACGTATGCCTGAAATGAATGGGACTGAGTTTTTAGGCAAAACAGTTGACCGCTTTCCAGATACCATTCGGGTTTTGTTAACGGGTTATACCGATGTTGAAGATTTAGTCGAAGCGATTAATTCAGGCCAGGTTTTCAAATATATTACCAAACCTTGGAACCCTGAAGAGTTAAAACGGGTGGTTCAACAAGCCTCTGAAACCTATCGTTTTTCTAAACAACGCACCAACACCCTACGACGTGCCCTACGACGAGAATCTCTTTATAATGATGTGGTGAGTGCCTTGCGGGAATCGTTGGATTATTCCCATATGTTACAAACTATTGTACAAACTTTAGGGGAGACGTTCGAGGCGAGTGGGTGTCAAGTTCGCTCAGTCGAAGAGGGGGTCTTATCTCCACAAGAGTTTGTTTACTCTCATGGTTCGGAGGAAGATGTGCAATGGCCGACTCACGTAGAAGCATCGATGGAAGCTGTGGTGAACAGCCCCAGTACTCAAATCCACTCGGATTTAGGAGAAGACGGCACATTACAAATTGTGGTTCCCCTCACCTATCAACATAATTTACTTGCGGTTTTAGCCATTTACCAAGGCTCTGAGGCGGATAATCCTTGGTCAGAAGATGATATTCAACTCCTGGAAGTCGTTGCTGAACAAGCTTCTCTGGCGCTGTCTCAGGCTAAACTTTACCAGCGCACGGTGAAATTAGCCGAACAGATGCAAAACGAACTACAAGTGGCGCGTCGGATTCAGAGCAACCTGTTACGCCAAAGCTGGCCAGAGTTGGAGGCGGTGCATATCCAAGCTCGCTGTTATCCAGCACGAGAAGTGGGGGGAGATTTTTTTGAGGTGTATGTCCATTCTCAAGGTGATATTTGGGTGGCTTTGGGAGATGTCTCCGGTAAAGGGGTGCCGGCTGCTTTGTTTATGGCCAGTGCCATTTCTGTGTTGCGCCGGGAACTGTCTCAGGATAGCTCACCCGACCCCGAACAAGTGATGAAAAATCTCAATAGTATTTTATCGGATGATCTGATTAGTAATAATCATTTTATTACAATGATTTTAGCCCGTTATACCCCATCAACCCAGGAATTGGCTTATGCTAATGCGGGACATATCTATCCGATGGTATGGTCTCAAAATGAGTTGATGGCACAAGCGCTTAACTCACCCTCGTCTATCACCGTTGAACCCACTTATCTGAAAACCCGGGGAATTCCTTTGGGAATCCTGCCCCAGTGGCGCGGCAAAGGGGGAAGTTCGCACCTCTGTTGTGGCGATGTCGTGTTAATCACCAGCGATGGGATTACAGAAGCGACTGTTGCCCAAACAGATGGGTCAAATCCCAATCAATCTAGCCGCACGATGTTGCATCAAGAAGGTCTATGGCAACTTCTGAAGCAGCAGAAAAGCCAACTTAACCTCGATGATTTATTAGCTTACATCCGAGAACAGAATTCAGTTCAAGAGGATGACCAAACGATACTCTCTCTGGAGATTTTGTTAACTGATGAAAACTGAATTGCACGTGCCGAGTGACATTCGCTTTTTAGCTGTTGTTGAACACTGGTTATTAACCAGCTTAGAGGTAGAATTGGGTGAGCAGATAGATTGGCCGCGTCAGTCCAATCGCTTTCGTCTGGTCCTTGCAGAAGCCTATTCAAATGTGATTCGTCATGCTCATAAAAATCAGCCTCATCTGCCTGTAATTATTCGCTTAGAACTGAAAGAAGGAGACTTCTGCTTAGAAATTTGGGATCATGGAAAGGGTTATGAAGTCGATGATTATGATCCCCCTAATCCAGAAGATAAGCAAGAGAATGGTTATGGCTGGTTGATTATGAATCGTTTGATGGATCGAGTTGATTATTGCTTACAAATTGATGGTCGCAACTGTTTAAAATTGCAAGCTAACTTACAAAAGAAAAGTAATTAAGATATTGATTGAGTTAAACCCTGTATAACAGAACAGTAAAGTTCATTGCGTTAAAATACGATGTGTTTGCCTTTCTCAATTCCTGGGTTGAGGCCATTCGTTTTTCATCATTTTTATTGAAATTACTATGACTCTGAATCATCTCTCTCCCTCAGAAACTGTTGATATTACTAACTGCGATCGCGAACCGATTCACATTCCCGGTTTAATCCAGCCTCATGGAATGCTTTTCGTCTTAGCAAAGCCTGATTTGACTGTAGTTCAGGTTAGTTCTAATAGTCATGAATTAATTCAGTTAGAACCCCAAGAAATTATTGGAAAACCCATTCAAAATCTGCTAAGTAACGAACAATTTATTTTGATAAACAATTACTTGGCAAAAGATTTTAAAAGTGTTAGTCCTCTCAAAATTCAATTCAATCATCTAGGAGAGCATCAGGTTTTTAATGGAATATTACATGAATCAAACCAATGCCTTATCTTAGAAATTGAACTCACTGATACGAATGAAAATTTTAACTTCTTCGATTTTCATAGTTTAGTGAAAATCCCTCTAGAAAAAGTTAAAAAAGCTAGTAATTTACTAGATCTTTGTCAAGTCATTGTTCAGGAAGTACGACGGTTTACTGGGTTTGATCGAGTGATGGTCTATCGCTTTAATGCCGAAGGTTCAGGAACAGTGATTGCGGAAGAGAAGCGAGCCGGTTTAACCCCGTTTTTGGGCTTAAATTATCCAGCGACAGATATTCCTCAACAAGCTCGAGAACTGTATAAACTTAATTTATTACGTATTATTCCCGATGTTAATTATCAACCGGTTTCTTTAATCCCTCAAAAAAATCCGATCGCAGGTGAACCACTGGACTTAAGTTTAAGTGTTCTTAGAAGTGTTTCCCCAATTCATATTGAATATCTCAATAATATGAAGGTTAGTGCTTCTATGTCAATCTCATTAATTTACAATGACAAATTATGGGGATTGATTGCTTGTCACAATTATACCCCTAAATATATTAGCTATGAAACTCGGACAATTTGTGAATTCTTAGCACAAGTGATCGCTCTAGAACTTCCTCAGAAAGAAAATAGCGAAAATTTAGACAATCGAGTGAAGTTGAACTCAATTCAAGCTCAATTTGTTCAATCGATTTTAAAAACAGAAAGCTTAATTGAAGGTTTGAGGAAGCATGAGCAAAATTTATTAAATTTAGTCCATGCTAAAGGTATTGCTCTTCATTTAGATAATCAATTAACTATAATTGGTCAAACCCCACATCCAGAAGAAATTAAAAAATTAATTCAGTGGATAGAAACTCAGCTTAACCCAGAAGAATTAATATTTTATACAGATTCTTTAATCCCTTTATATCCCTCGGCTGAAGAGTTTAAAGAAGTCGGAAGTGGGATGATAGCAATTGCTATTTCTAAAGTTCAAAAAAACTATATCATTTGGTTTCGTCCGGAAGTGATTCAAACCGTTGATTGGGGAGGAAATCCAGAGAAATCTGTTAAAACTGCAACAGATGGTAGTTTATATTTATCACCCCGTCAATCCTTTGAACGTTGGAAAGAAACTGTTTATTTAAAATCTTTACCTTGGAAGCAATCGGAGATTAATGCTGTCCTTGAACTGAGAAATAACATTATTGGTATTGTTTTACGAAAGGCGGAAGAACTGGCAGAGGTGAATCAAGAACTGGCACGAAGTAACAATGAATTAGATGCATTTGCTTATGTAGCTTCCCACGATTTAAAAGAGCCATTGCGAGGAATTCATAACTACTCTAACTTTTTGATAGAAGATTATCGTCAGATTTTAGATGAAGAGGGAGTAGATAAACTCCAAACAATTGCTCGTCTGACTCAACGCATGGAAGACTTAATTAATTCTCTCTTACATTTTTCTCGCTTAGGAAGAACAGAGCTATTGTTAAGAGAAATAGATCTTAATAAACTACTACAACAGGTGATTGAGACCATTAATATTAGTCAGTCCGATTCATCCTTTGAAATTCAGATTCCTCATCCTTTACCCAAAGTAAAATGCGATCTGATTCAAATTAATGAAGTTTTTAGCAATTTGATCTCGAATGCGATAAAATATAATAACAAATCCAAAAAATTGATAGAAGTGGGTTGGTATGAGACTCCAAAGACTACACAAACCTCAGGTTCACATCCGTCTACAAAATCTTATACATTTTACGTCAAGGATAATGGTATTGGTATCCGTCCAAGACATTTAGACACTGTGTTTCGCATCTTCAAGCGTTTGCACTCTCCT
Source organism: uncultured Lyngbya sp. (assembly GCA_964401105.1). Classification (GTDB taxonomy): domain Bacteria; phylum Cyanobacteriota; class Cyanobacteriia; order Cyanobacteriales; family Microcoleaceae; genus JAAURB01. Next base: position 4,492 of record CAYNXM010000156.1, read on the forward strand.
AAAAAATACGGTGGTGGGACAGGAGCTGGTTTGACCATTGTTAAAAAAATTGTTGAACGCCACGGCGGTCAAATTTGGCTAGAATCAACATACGGCGAAGGCAGTACTTTTTACTTTACTATACCGGATTAAAGTCAGTTCATGGAAAATTTTTCAACAAAATCATTACTGGTGATTGAAGATAGCGATGAAGACTTCAACGCAATGCAGCGGATGATGCGGAAATTATCATTTATGTTTCCTATTTATCGTTGTACTGACGGAGAAGAAGCACTAGACTATCTATATCATGAAGGTGAATACACGGATCAGACAATTTATCCTCGTCCCTCAGTCATTATGCTCGATCTAAATTTACCTGGAACAGATGGTCGCGAAGTGTTAGAACAAATTAAACAAGATCAACAGCTGAAATTAATTCCTGTTGTTATCTTTACAACTTCTTCTAATCCCAAAGATATTGAAAGTTGCTATGACCAAGGTGCAAATAGTTATATGATTAAACCGATTGATATCAGAAAGTTAGAGGACTCTATGAAAAATTTTATGATTTATTGGTTTAAAGTTGTTACTTTAGCAGATTCTTTTAAAAAATATTAATATCTTTCATGAATTCTAAACAGCAGCGAAAAATTTTAATTATAGATGATTGTATAGAGGATCGAGTATCTTATCGTCGCTACTTGAATCAAGATCCTAATTATAGCTATGAAATATTCGAGGCGGAAACGGGAGAAGACGGTTTAGAATTACTCAATCAGTCTATGATTGATGCAATTTTACTCGATTATATGCTCCCTGATTTTAATGGGTTAGAGTTTATTGAAGAGTTAAAAATCAATATTCCTGACTTTCCTCCAGTTGTGATGTTAACAGGAACAGGAAACGAAACAATTGCAGTAGAAGCGATTAAAAGCGGCATTCGAGATTATTTAATTAAGGGACATACAACCGCTACAAACTTACAAATTGCCCTTAATAGTGCTATTCAGCAAGTCCAATGGCAAAGAAAACTGAAGGCTAGCGAAGAACGGTTTCGTGCTTCTGTTGAAACCATGGTAGATTGCTTTGGAATTTATACTAGCGTTCGAGGAGATCGTCATCAGATTATCGATTTTGAAACCGACTATATTAATCAAGCGGCTTGTCAAGATAATGTACTGAATAAAAACTTCTCAAGTGACCTTCAAAGCTGTCAGGTTTCCCCATTTAATCTGAAAGCTGAGCTGTTTGCTGATTGTTGTTATGTGGTGGAAACGAGTCAATTTCTTTGCAAAGAAGTTGTGCAATCTATTGAACTAACTTCGGGTGAATCTATTGTTAAAACTTATGATGTTCGATTATCTAAGCTGGGGGATGGTTTTGTCGGAATTTGGCGGGATATTACACAACGAAAACAAGCTGAAAAAGCACTTTATCAGAGTGAAGAACGCTTTCGAGTTTTAGTTAATTACGCACCCGTGGGTATTTTTAAAACTGATGCAAAAGGAGATTGCCTATATATCAATCCTCGTTTACAGGAAATGACGGGACTCACCGAAGCTGAAGCGATGGGTTATGGATGGGTTAATGCTTTGCATCCTGAGGATAAACAACACATTTGTTCAACTTGGTATGAAACGGCAAGGACAGGTCAACCTTTTGCTGTAGAATATCGTTTTTTAACGCCCCAGGGTCAACTCACTTGGGTATTTGGACGAGCCGTGGGAATACATGATGAAACAGGACAATGTACAGGTTATTTTGGTACTGTTACAGATATTACAGAACGAAAGCAATCTGAAGTTTTACTGGCTCAGCAGCGAGATAAGCTATTAAGAGCCAATGAAGATTTATTAAAAACAACTGCTTTGCTTGAAAAGCGAAATCAAGAACTAGATGAATTTGCTTATATTATTTCTCACGATCTCAAAGCACCATTAAGAGCGGTTCGTAGCCTGTCTGAATGGATAGAAGAAGACTTAGAAGGAAAACTAGAAGAAGATACTCAAAAACAGATGGATTTGCTACGTCAGCGGGTTGGACGCATGGAGAACTTAATTAATGCTGTTTTACAATATTCACGGGCAGGACGAGTTGCAACTCCGATTGAAACAATTTCTGTTAAAACCTTATTAGAATCAATTATTAACTCTTTAGAACTTCCGGCTGAATTTACTGTTGAAATACCAGAAAACTTACCTCAACTTCAAACACAAGTTGTTTTTTTAGAGCAAGTTTTTACGAACTTAATTACAAACGCAGTTAAACATCATCATCGCCCGGATGGCACAATAAAAATTAGTGCTGTTAGTCAAGGTAATGGTTACGAATTTGCGGTTAGTGATGATGGCCCTGGTATTGCACCTCAAGATCAAGAAAGAATTTTTAAAATTTTTCAAACATTAAAACCTTCTCAAAATAATGAGAGTACAGGCATTGGTTTAGCAATTGTTAAAAAAGTTGTCGAACAGTTGGGAGGTACTCTTAGAGTTGAATCAGAACTCGGTCAAGGAACGACTTTTTACTTTACCTGGTATTCAACTTAAATCTCATAACTTGATTAAATTTATGAGTTTACAAAGAAGGACGAATACTGAGTAACTCAGCCGGAGATGCTAACAGTTTAATCGTTGCTACCTCAATTTCATCTTGAGGATTTAAAATAAATTGCCAACCGATATTAATACTAAATAAACGAGTGTAAACTTTACCAAAAACTTGTACTTGTAAATTTTGATTCTCTAAGGTCTGGCTTTCCCCTTTTTTAGGTTCAAGTCTCATTCCCGCTGCTTCTGACTCTAGATAGGTAGCAATAGCTTCTTGACCTTTTATACCCTCTTCAAAGGGGGCTTCTAGTACTCCCTCGGATGAAAATAGAGAAGCAGTTTCTTTGAATTCTCCGGCATTGAGTGTTTCAAAGTAGCGGATGATTAAAGAATTAGTAATTCCTTCTATATTAATAGAATAACTAGAATCGGATAAGGTACTAGAAGACATAATGATAGAATTGATATTGATAAAATTACATAACTTTAGTAAAAAGTTTAATCTATTATTGAGAGTTTGTAATCACTCTGGGGATAGATAAAAATAAAGTCAGGAATTTAATTTCCTGACCGATCCTATTCCTGAGGTAAGTAGTGGGGGCTAAATTCTCTATTTCAATTTAACCTTGAGTGGCTTGTAAGATTTCATCATCTAAAGAAAAATCTACCTCAGTATTATTTTGATCATTAGTTAAATAATCATTTTGAAATGAATCTTTTAATCCCGAAATTAAGTCATATTCGGGTTTCCAATCTAAATCTTGTTGGGCTTTTTGGACATCAGCAAAGAAGTGTTGAACTCTCATTGGAAATGCTTTACGTTTGCCAAAGTCAAACTGTTTAGGATCGTAATGAACCAATTTTAAATCATCAGGATCTTTCCCAGCAGCAATGGCGCAGGCTTTAGCTAAACCATCAAACGTTACAAAGCGATCGCCTGAGATATTATAGATTTGACCTATTGCTTTTTTATTGTATAAAACTGCTGCCATTGCATTGGCTAAATCTTTGACATGACCCAATTGAGTAATATGTAAACCATTGCCTGGAATTGGAACTTGACGGTTTGCCATAATTCGATCAAAAAACCAGACTTCTAACGGGTTATAATTTAACGGCCCATAAATATAAGTGGGGCGAATTGAAGTCCAAGGAAGTTGTTGTTCTTGCAGATAACTTTCCGTCTCATATTTGCCATAATGACGACTTTTTGGGTCAATTTTATCCCCTTCTATATGAGGCATTTGATCGGATTTTAAATAAACCCCAGCCGAACTCATATAGATAAAATGTTGAACTTTATCTTTGTATAAATCTGCTAAGGGTTTCGTATCACTCAATTTACGGCCATTATTATCAAAAATAGCATCAAAAGTTTCATTTCCTAGTTTATCTTTAATTTGTTCTGCATCTGTGCGATCGCCATGTATTTGTTGTAAGCCTTCTACTGGAGACGGTTTATTTCCTCGGTTAAATAGAACCACTTCATGACCTTTCTCCACTAAAATTTTAGTTAGATAAATCCCTATAAATCGGGTTCCCCCCATAATTAAAATTCGCATTTTTCCCTCTGTTTAATTAAATGATTGATGTCTCAGTTGAATTATACTGTATTGAGGTAAATTATTATGAATTATTTGACTCGTCTACAAGCTGTATTTTTTGTTTCACCAACGGGATATCAAGGTAATGACTAAGTTCACTGCCTAACCAATCTATTTCGGCTTGGGTTAAATAATCTATAATATATTTCTGATTATCTTCAGTAACCATAGTCAGTGAAGCAGGAGATTGAGAATTAGCTTGATTTTGTGCATTGTACTGCTGATGATTCATCTGAGGTTCTGTTTGTTCAATTTTAATAATCTTTTTTCCTGATGAAGTGGGTAAGAAAGGTAAGTATAAAAAAGAATATCTATAATATTTTATCTGTTGACTATAAATATTAAATTTTAGTTTTATAGCATTGAAATAATTAAATAATTCAGACAACAAAAACGTAGCTGAAAAAAAGATTGAGAAAAACAATATTGAAATTATAGATGATGCTATCAAGTTCTCAATAATCATACCTTCTATTGCTATTAAATGACCTGTTGAGTTGTAAACAGCAGTTGATGTTGAAAGAATAAATAAAACTAATAAACAGACAAAAGCAATCGATGAGAGTAGCAATGAAAGATTAAAAATACTTTGTAAAGATTTTTTTTCTATGTTATATTTTTTATTCGGAATAGTCAGTGTGATACTTGATGTATTTTTAAATAGCCATACCTTACTATATAACGGTTTCTGTGAAAGTATTGGCATCGCTGTTAGTGTTGGTTTTTCTAAGGCTTTTAAAGCATCCTTAGCCGAGAGAAAACGATTATCTAAACTGGGTTCTGTTATCCGTTTTAGCCATTGAATTAAACTTGAACTTAAATCAACTATTGATTCAAATTGTAGCCGTAAATCTTTCTGAGGAATTTCAGCCGGATGAACCCCTGTTGCCATATAAATTAAAGTTGCACCCAAACTATATAAATCAGAGGCAGCAGATGCTTTTCCGCCAAATTGTTCTGGTGGCATATAACCATAAGTCCCGACAATTGTAATCGTTCTTCCTTGACTTTCTGCTAAGTTTTGAACTGAACCAAAATCTACTAAATAAACATCTCCGACATGGTTTCCTGAACGGTTTGTTACTAAAACATTACTGGGTTTAATATCTCGATGAATGACAGAGGGTTTTTGACGATGTAAATCAATTAAGATTTTAAGAATAGCTGTGGCAAGTTGTTTAATTTCAGCTTCACTAAATCTACGTCCTGCCTGAAGTTGTTCTTCTAATGATTTTGCATTAATATAATCTTGAACTAAAGCAAAGCCTTGAATAGTAGATAAATTTAACTCAAAATAATCCCGATATTTGGGAATAGATGGATGACATAAAGTTTTCAAGATTTGTGCTTCTCGTTCAAATAATTTGATCTGATTCCAGTCTACACCTGCGCCAAACTTAATTAACTTAATAATAACCAATTCTTGAGTTTGTAAGTTTTTTGCTAGTAGGGTTTCTCGTCCATTTTTGATACTAAAATTATCAATAATTTTGTAAACTGAGTTGAGGTGAGTTCCTTTAACAAATTGAGTATTCTCTTGAGTCACGGCACAGACTCCATTTATAATATTATCAGCTGATTGCATGACTACAAAGTCACCTTCAAAAAAATCCGTAAATTCAAATAATTATTCAATTAATATTGATAAATTCCACCATTAGACTGAATATTAACTGTACTTTCTCCCGAAGGATCGGTACTGGGTTGTACTATAACATTAACTGTATTATTTCCTATAACTTGAATATCGAATTTAATACTAAATTGGCTGTTTTGAGGATTAATTAAAATATAAGCATCTTTGGGAAGATTGGTTAATTTTGCTATTTTTCCTGCTGCTATTTGCCGGATATCAATTTCTCCTGTGGTTAAACTGTATTCCAAACTTGCCCCAGTTTGATTAATAATATTAACCTGAATTGCTGCTTCTGGATTGACTCGCGCTACAGGCTGCCATGGGCCAGGTTGATAAGTTTTAGCAGGGGGATTTTGGGCAATACTTATTGAGGTTAATCTTGGCATTCCGACACTCAATAGACTAGCGACCACACTAACAATTGCAACTTGTTTTAAACTGTTCATTAATCATCTCCGATAATTTAGTAATTATTGATCAGGACTGTTGCCTAGATTAAAAGTTCCCAATTTATAGATTGAAAATCTCAAACAACTAGAGAGATTTATTTTTAAGCTTCAGTCTGATACTTTTTGTAAGTATTATAATTAAGCTTTTTGTGGCTGACGAGTATATCGATGTTTAACACCGACGGGGAAATACTCTGAATCTCCTGTTAACTTTAAGCAGATTTTAGGGGTTTGTTGTTCCATCGGAACATAGTTAGCAAACTCACTATTGAGTCGCCGTAGTTGAGTTAAAATAGAAGTAGCGATCGCCTGCTTTTTATCCTCATCTGGTTGTATATTGGGGGCGAGTTCAACTGTTATTAATAATTCTCTATTTTTATCGGTTGTTTCTGCAATTTCCATCACAAACTTTCCAGTTACCCAGGCTTGAATATTAGGCTGTTCTAAACCGACTGTAATATTTTCAGGAAAGAGATTGGCACCATAATAAGAAATAGTAAAATAAGACCGACCAAAGACATAAACAAATGGTAACAGACGAATACCGCGATCGCCTTGTTTTTGTAATTCTGAAATCGGATCAAACTGCCATTGTTTGAGAAACGCTAACATTTCTTTGTATCTTATAATTCCGCCATTATCTGCAATATGATAACGAATTAAGGGAACACCATTATCTCCTGAAAATAATAAAGTTTGGGCTTGAGAATTCGGTTCTTTTGTCAGTTCAAAAAAGCGACTCTGAGGATCGTATTGAACCAGTGTTGGTAAACGAGATTCACCAAATAAACTCCGGGCAGCTTCTGGATTTTTGCTAAAAAATTGTCGAATACAAATACTTAATGGAGTTTCATTACCCAAAACCCCTGCATCAGCGGTTCCATACAAGGAAGCAGAATCAAAATAACTCTGTTTTGAACCCACTCTTTCCCCGACTAAATCACGCCATTCCTCGCTAAAAACTTCCCCTGCAAACACTAACTTAATCTGATATTGTTTCCAATCAATCCCTTCAGCAATACCTTTGTCAATCACATCTTTTAAAAAGGGCGGATAACCTAATAATACAACTTGTTCAAATGCCGACCCTAATTCCCGAACCACCCGAAATATTTCTGTGGGATTACTGCCCGGTGTAATGACTGTAATTGGATATCCTTTACTGGCAAGATGCCGACAACAATTAGCGGTATACATTCCTCCCACCCAAGTTCCTAACGAGAAACAAACGACCGCTAAGGTTCGGCAATTATCCGCCTGAAAACTATCATAAAAAATCTGTTCAAACCGGGTAGCAATTTGTAATTCATCGCTAATAAATCGCGGCCAAAATGTGGGTTTTCCCGTCGAACCTGAAGACACTGCAATCATGTCACAGCTTTCTAATTGACCATTACGGCATAATTGGGCTAAGGGATAACGACGCAAATAGTTATCTTTTGTCAACAGTGGTAAGGTCTGGAAATCTTCGGGGGTCTGAATTGATGTTGCAGAAATGCTATGTTCAGAAAGAAACGCCTGATAAGCTGGAACCGTGGTAGCAATGCGGTGAAACAACTCAACACTAGAATGTAAACCCCCCTCTGGGGAACCTTCTAACAAGGCTTCTAAGGGTGTTTCCAGAAAAGTTTGAAACCCTTGAATTGTCCGTTGACGTTGTTTTTCCTGCATTTTGGTCATCTCCCCAATTCAAATGCTACCCTCAATGGAAGTGTATCTTATGGTTTGCATTTTAACTTAGTTTAACGCCTCCCCCTCATGAGTACTCCTATTTATCCTGGTCTTCTGCTTAGAAATCATTACTTAATTATTCGTCAATTAGGACATGGTGGTTTTGGAAGAACCTATTTAGCAAAAGATCAATATCGATTCGATGAACTGTGTGTTCTCAAAGAATTTGCCCCCCAAGTTCAAGGCAGTTATGGTTTAAAAAAATCAGAAGAATTATTTGAACGAGAAGCCCAAACCCTCTACCGTCTTAATCATTCTCAAATTCCTCAATTTCGGGAATTATTTCGAGAAAAAATTGATAATAAGGGCTATTTATTTGTAGTTCAAGATTATGTAGAAGGATTAAATTATCGAGATTTACTACATCAACGCCAGCAGCAAAATATAACTTTTACTGAAGCAGAAGCCATTCAACTGATGCAGCAGTTATTACCCGTTTTGGCTTATATTCATGAACGAGGTGTGATTCATCGTGATATTTCTCCCGATAATATTATTCAGCGTCAATCTGATGGATTACCGATCTTAATTGATTTTGGCGGCGTTAAGCAAATTCAAGCAAAAATTGACTCAGGAAATCATTTACATCATTCCCATGGAACCCCTGCGACTCGCCTTGGAAAACTAGGATATGCACCCGATGAACAAATGCGTTTAGGTATGGTTTCTCCCCATAGTGATTTATATGCTTTAGCAGCAACTATTTTAGTATTACTTACGGCAAAAGAACCACAATATTTAATTAATAGTCAAGACCTAAGTTGGAATTTTCAACAGGTAAATATTAGCCCACAATTTGCGGCTATTTTAAAGAAAATGTTAGCACCGCAACCCGGCGACCGCTACGGATCTGCACAAGCGGTTTTACGAGCCTTAGAAGCCATGCAGCCAGACGTTAAACCCATAACACAACCCCCTCCTCATTTAGCTGTAACCGCGCCTGTTGTTGCCACTCAACCGCCTCTATCGGTACAACCAGGAATCACTGCCCCCATCGCGACAGTTTCCTCCACATCTCAACCGTTACAACCGACGACAAAAGCCTCGAATGTACAGACTAAAGCCCAAACCCAAAACTCATCATTGGGGAAAACAATATTATTAGTAGGAACTACAATGATTGTAATGGGGGTTGTAGGATGGTTAGGGGGAAACTGGTGGGTGAGTCAAAATTCTCAGGATAAAACAGAAAAAATTACTGATTTAACAGAAACACAGCGACAACAAAAAATTGCTGATTTACGGCGGAGTTTAGGAATTAATTATAGCTTTTTTATCAAGTTAGTAGATGAAGAATTTTATCGACAGTATCCTGAAAAATCGGGACAACTTACAAATACCCCAGCCGATCAAATTTGGCGGCAACGTTGGGATCAAGTGGCTTATGATTTATTGCATAAACTTGAGAATTTAAGTTCATATTCTCGTCAGAAATTAGGTCAATTCAGCCGCAGCGATATTAATCAATGGAAAAAGGATGTAAATCAATTAAGATTAAGTAGTTTGGCACTATATGATTTATCAGATGCTCAATTTTTTTATTGGTTTCCAGATTATCCTCGGAATCAAAGTATTCTCAATCTATCTATGGGGCAAGTTTGGCAAGGAATTACAGCCGACCAATTACAACAATTGAAGAATAAAAATACATCTTTACAGATTCAGTTTCCTCCTCAAGCTACTAGTCAAACGATACAAGGAAAGCTAAAACCAGGAACCGGAAAAGCCTATATTGCTAACTTAAAATCCGGTCAATCTTTACAAGTTAATTTACGTTCTCCTGATAATTCTACTTTACTTTCAATTTATACACCTATTCCGGGTAAATCTTTATTAGAAGATCGACAACAAAATTATTGGTCAAGTGTAACTCGTTATTCCGGTTATTATGAATTTGTTATAGTCTCAAAGACTGAAAAAACAATAGAGTATGAATTAATAATAATAGCAAAATAGTTTATTTTAAAAATCATGTGATAAATAACAATAACTTAAGCGTTGAAAATATACTGACAAAATTGTAGCTGCTGTCTCTGTACCGACTCCATAACAAGCACGCTTTCGCCAAGCAATAACGGGTAAATGACCAGAAGGTATATTTCGTATAAATTTCAACTCATCATAATACTTCCAATTTTCTCCGACTCGCCAACCGACGCGATCGCAAAATTCTCCATATTCTTCTGCCACACTTTCCCAGATTTGTTGTTGTACTGTTAAACCGAATAATCCCTGACTATAATAATTCCATAAATAATCAATTGTTCTTAAATCGGTACAAGGAAAATTGTTAATATCCTCAGTTTGTAACCAACCCTGTTCTTGTCTACCGGCAATATAAAGTATAATTTCCCAAGTATATTCATCCGCCGCCCGCCAATCTTCAGCCGCTAACAGTTCCATCAAGGAATTATAATCCATCCCCACTTCTGACCAAGATTGACTATTATCTGTTGTATTTTCTATCCAGTTATCTAACCGAGAAAGAATAGAATTAACATTTTCAGGATTAAGAACTTCGAGATGATATAATACCCACTCTAATTGATTTTGTAAATTAGTCCGTTCTTGAGTCGCTTGTTTAAATTGTATTTCTAATTGTTGTAATCTGTCTGATATATTCTCTAAGCTAGAATTATCATTTAAACGATGCCATACTTTTTTAGCCCATTCTAATCTAATCTTATCCAAAGATGAACTATCAGATGTAAGCTGCCAATCACATACCTGACAAAACTCAGGAATTTCTTGTAAATATCGATTTTCACAAACTGGACAATTAAACATTTAAACTAATCCCTTAAATATCAATTATTTTATCATTCTGAGATAGCCTTATCTACATCCAACTTAGAGATTATAAACGGATTAAAATTTTAATAGTGTAACTGTCTCTATAATCAATAATTAAATTAGGATTAATTTAAAAATGACAAAAATGTCAGTCATACGGTTAACTCTATTATTTTTAATGCTGATCATATTAGGGATTTGGGCAGCAGTGATTTTACTCAACTCAAATCCTGAAGAGATTGCAAATAAAGCAAAAATATTAGAGGCAATTTATAGAAAAGGGAATTATATTGAAGCCGGAATTTGGGGAATATTTGCGATTGGATTTTGTCGAGTTGCCCTTAAAAATACTGGAAAAGTTAGAATTCAACGAATGATTGCTGCTGTGACATTCTTCTTATTCGGCTTATCAGATATTGTCGAAGTTCAAACAGGGGCATGGTGGCATCCTTGGTGGTTATTTCTGTGGAAAAGTGTTTGTGTTATTTCAATGGTAATTTTGTTAATCGTGTATTGGCGAGAAACTCACTTAAGTTAATAATTTCTTTGCAAAAAGTTCAACAAAATTACGTTAATATAAATTTCTGCCAAAATGTCATGACAGGCTCCCCCCAAAGTCTGTCATAATAGTTGTTTAGGCTCAGCCCTTTAGTTCACTGTTGGGGACTCATGCAAAACCTATGACTCAGCCAATTTGGATCTACGATACCACGTTAAGAGACGGCGCTCAGCGAGAAGGATTATCCTTGTCTCTGGAGGATAAAATCCGCATTGCCCGACAGTTGGATGCATTGGGCGTTCCCTTTATCGAAGGCGGATGGCCAGGGGCTAACCCTAAAGATGTGCAATTCTTCTGGCGACTCCAGGAAGAACCCCTACAACAAGCTGAATTAGTTGCTTTTTGTTCGACTCGTCGCCCCCATACCAAAGCCGCAGAAGAACCCGGTTTTAAACCGATTTTATCGGCCCGAACCCACTGGATTACGTTGTTTGGTAAGTCATGGGATTTACACGTTACAGAAGGGCTGAAAACCAGCTTAGATGAAAACTTGGCAATGATTGAAGATTCAATTACGTTTCTGGGCAGCCAAGGACGACGGGTGATTTATGATGCAGAACATTGGTTTGATGGCTATAAAAATAATCCTGAATATGCTTTAAAAACATTAGCCGCAGCTACTCAAGCCGGGGCAGAATGGTTGGTTTTATGTGATACGAATGGTGGTACATTACCCCATGAAATTACCCAAATTGTTCAGGATGTGGTGGCAGCGGTTTCTAACTTTAGCGCAGAAAAAATACCTCAAATTGGCATTCATACTCACAATGATTCGGGGACAGCAGTTGCCAACGCCTTAGCGGCGGTGATGGAAGGGGCGCGGATGGTTCAAGGTACGATTAATGGGTATGGCGAACGCTGCGGTAATGCGAATTTATGTTCTTTAATTCCCAATTTACAACTGAAGTTAGGATATGATTGTTTACCGGATGAAAAGCTAGCCAAACTAACAGAATCCAGCCGTTTTATTAGTGAGGTGGTGAATTTAGCCCCGGATGACCATGCGCCATTTGTCGGGTTATCTGCTTTTGCCCATAAAGGCGGCATTCATGTGTCAGCGGTGCAACGAAATCCTCTTACTTATGAACATATGGAACCGGAAAAAATTGGTAATGAACGCCGAATTGTAATTTCAGAACAAGCAGGATTAAGTAATGTCTTAGCGAAAGCCCGTACTTTTGGTTTAGAGTTAGATCGCAGTAACCCAGCTAGTCGAAAAATTCTGCAACAAATGAAGGATTTAGAAAGTCAGGGCTATCAATTTGAAGCGGCAGAAGCCAGTTTTGAATTGTTAATGCGGGATGCATTAGATACTCGTCAAGACTTTTTTGAAATTAAAGGCTTTCAAGTTCATTGTGTACAGCAAACAGAAAATACTAGCGATGCTTTAGCCACTGTTAAAGTTACAGTCAATGGGGAAGATATATTAACCTCAGCCGAAGGCAACGGTCCCGTTTCTGCCCTTGACCAAGCCTTACGAAAAGCCTTGAAAAACTTCTATCCAAAAATAGCAGAATTTCATTTAACCGATTATAAAGTCAGGATTTTAGACGGACGGGCAGGCACTTCTGCGAAAACGAGAGTATTAGTAGAATCTAGTAATGGTCATCAACGCTGGACAACCGTTGGGGTTTCTGCCAATATCTTAGATGCATCCTATCAAGCTGTGGTTGAAGGATTAGAATATGGCTTACTACTTCAGCAACAAACAGCCGAAAATTTAGCCGAATTAACTCAATCTAACTGTTAAAATGGTGGTCAAAATTCAAGCCCAAGGAAAAACAATTACCTGTGAAACGGGTGCAAATCTACGCCGAGTTTTACTCAAAAATGGTATTGATTTGTATAATGGAAATGCCAGTCTAATTAACTGTCGTGGAATTGGGACTTGTGGTACTTGTGCCGTTGAAATAGAAGGAGAAGTTTCTGAGATGAAATGGCGGGAACAAGCCAGATTATCTGTACCGCCACATTCTTCCGATACAACGCGACGTTTAGCTTGTCAACTTAAAGTTTTAGGAGATATCAAAGTTACTAAATATGATGGATTTTGGGGACAAGGATATCAAACGGTATGGACTCCTGAAGCATAAATTATTATCTAAGTTATTGGGAGTTGGATTATTATTTTTAGGAGGCTGTGAAGTTCTCTCAACTGAAGACTTAAATACACTAATTCCCAATTCTTCAATACCCGTTGCTACCGCAAATGACGTGAATTTAGAACAGTTAAAACAATCCGTTTTTCAAAAAGTCAATCAATATCGTGTTTCTCAAAACCTTTCCCCGTTAACACTTGATGCGACTATTAGTCAGCCGTCTATGCAACATAGTCAAAATATGGCAACAGGTCAAGTCCCTTTTAGTCATGACGGTGCAGAACAACGTTTTGATAAAATTTCTAATCAAATCTCTTATCAAAAAATAGCTGAAAATGTCGGTTATAATTCAGGTTATAATAATCCGGCAGAACAAGTAGTTGAAGGTTGGATTAAAAGCGATGGACATCGCAAAAATATGTTAGGGGATTATAATTTAACCGGAATTGGAGTGGCTAAAAATGACAAAGGAGAGTATTATTTTACTCAAATTTTTGTTCGCAGTCGTTAAGCGTATACCTCTTTTTAAGCCCCTTTTCCGACAAACTCGCGGGAGGAAGTTAAATCGGTGATAGACTTTAAACTGAATTAATATTTGTTCCCTATTCCCTAAAAAAATGAGTGATTTTAAAGTTTGCGATCGCGATTTATCTGAAGACTTATTATCTCAATATTTAGCATCCGATAAAGTAGCTGTAGATACAGAAACGATGGGCTTGTTGCCTTTGCGAGATCGGTTATGTTTAGTGCAGCTTTGTGATGTCAATGGCTTGGTTACCGCAATACGCATTGAAAAAGGTCAGTCAGATGCACCCCATTTAAAAACCCTCTTAGAAGCCCAAAATGTCTTGAAACTCTTTCACTTTGCTCGCTTTGATATCGCTACTTTACGTTATAATTTAGGCATAGAAGTTAATCCAGTATTTTGTACGAAAATTGCCAGTAAGTTAGCCCGAACTTATACGGGAAAACATGGCTTGAAAGAATTAGTCTCAGAATTAGAACAAGTCGATCTTGATAAATCTTCTCAAAGTTCAGACTGGGGAAATGTAGGTAATCTGTCAGAAAAACAATTAGATTACGCCGCCAATGATGTTCGTTATTTAATTAATGTACAACAAAAATTAGTGATGATGTTAGAACGAGAAGAACGATTAGAATTGGCTCAACAATGCTTTGACTGTTTACCAACAATTGTAACCTTAGATTTATTACAATTTAAAGATATTTTTGAACATCACTAATTT
>CAYNXM010000157.1:0-10642 GCA_964401105.1 uncultured Lyngbya sp.
AACTATCAATGCGTTGACTGACTACCGTTAAGTTTATCCTGTTTATTGTAGCATAATACAATTAGGCTGACGAATAAATTCGTCGCTATCGCTTATATCCCCCGATTAAAATGCGGGGGTTTTACGCATCGCCACGATAAAAAATCTGCTTTCTTCACAAGATAGTATTGTTTCATCTCATGTACTTCAGAGTAGAGAGGGGGAAAGGATAGCTGTGTATACTCAGTGTAGGGATGCCGCTATTGCTGACTCTTTATCAGATCAGTTGACAGAGATTGTAGAATTAGCCGATCACGTTGAAACTTTACCTTATAAAGTGCTTGGATCTTACAAGTAAATGGCGATTACTTACTCTATCATTTAGATACCCTTTTAGAGTTAATGCATAGTTTTACCTTTTTGTCAACCTCGGCATGGAAGCAGGATTTTCAACTTTGTTTCTTATCTATAGTTCTAAAGTCACCATAACTCAGTTTAATAGCGATCGCCTACTCGATAGAATCAGGGTTTGAAATCGACGGGTTGGCTGTCTTGACGGGTTGGCTGTCTTGACGGGTTGGGCTATCGACGGGTTGGCGCGCGCGCCAAACATTTCCCGTCACGCCCAAACATTTTACGACGGGTTGGGCTGGCGCCCAAACATTTTCCGTCTCCGTCTCGCCAAACATTTTACGACGGGTTGGGCTGGCGCCCAAACATTTTCCGTCTCCGTCGCGCCAAACATTTTCCGTCAGAGAATAATACTGTCATACACGTTTTTAGGCAAGACTATACTCAAGCTTACTCTATATCTCATATCATACAAAACCTCATCCCGAGCTGTCAACCCCTGTAAATTCGTACAATCGATCTCTATAACTTTTCGTTACAATGTCATCATTACTTGATGTTTATATTGATTTTTAATTATTTTGCTTATATATGTTAAACAGAAGTTATGAATTGATCGACTTGAGTTTACACTTTTGACTGATGAGATCCTCTCGTCGAGATCTCCGAGAAGTTGTGTATAGCTTATTGCCGTGAGTTGAAAGAAGAAGCATTATCTAAATCGGCTTCAGGAGTCGGAGTTTGAGAAATAGACTCTGAAGTAGCATCTTCTTCAATAGCAGGGTTTTGATATACCTCAGAATAGTCTGTAGTTGATACTTGAGAAGCAGACAACCGATTAATATCAGGACGTTGTTGTAATGAAGGAGAATGAGACGGAGACGGACGAGTAAAAGTTTTCCACGCCACTCGTACTCCTGTCAAAAAGCTGCCTGTAGAGGTTTGAACCTGTTTGGCTTGCTGTTTAGCGTTATCAAGACTTTGATCAACTTGCTTCACCACCTTGCCCGCACTTTGTACCCCATCAGTGACATTGTCGGTCAATTCACTAATTTCTAAGCCCGTCATCCGAATTGCTTCTAAAGTCGGGGGAAATTCACGGGATAAAGTATCTGCTAATTTCTCAAGACTGCGGGCTGCTTTGGCAACAGCTTGTAGTGCGGGTAATGCCGCCACTAACACCGCCGTTAGACTCACTGCCACAAGTAAAATGGATAGCCCCAGCCAAAAGATTGGATCGCTCACAAGGTATGAATAGACGACAACAAGATGACAACATTCAAGCTCCAAGACATTGATTTAATGTCCTTAGCATAGATTTAACTATAGCGATTTTTGAGCGTTTCTACTAGCACCAGTCCCACGGTCTCCCTCTGTTCAAGAGCGATCGCTTGTTGAATTATAAGGCATGGCAGTCGATTGATTCTCTTGATCTGTAAAGACTTGTTGTTCTTGCTGACTGGCTTCAATACCTGCCGCGATCGCGCTTTTGAGTCGAACTAGAGTCCCTTCCCAGTTGCGTAATGCTGACTCAGAAAGACGATCGGCTTGAAGCTGAACACTGCTTGAGAGATCTTCGGCTAACTCTGGCAAAGCATCGGCAGACTTTTTAAGCAGTTGCCGGGTTTGTTTGCCAGATTGGGGCGCAGCCAGTAAACCTGCCACGGTGCCAATGGCAGTTCCGATGATAAAACCACTAAAAAATCGTCCTGAACGGTTATTGGACATTGTTATTGTCACATTCTATCTCTAAGATCTATTTTGACACTCCTCCGGATGAATCGCGGGGGATTCTTCTTTCTATGAGTCAACTTTCTTTGATTGACCGGAATCAACCAAAAAAGAGGTCGTCTCTCCAGAAGCGTTTGACTGATTGAGCCAGGTTCCTGTGTGCCCCACAGTACCTAATCCTTTCTTAAGGATGTTCAAAGCAGCGTTATGTTCGCGGAGCGTGGCGTAAGCCGTATCCCGTTGTAATTCGCAACCACAAACACATTTATGGGTTCGAGTGGATAGTGATTTCTTGACAGTTCTACCACAGCTTGAACATTCTTGTGATGTGAAATGCGGCGCGACGGCAATCGTGATTTTGCCAAACTTTCTACCAAAATACTCTAGCCAACTCCTGAACTGATACCATCGGTGCGTCGCTAATTGACTTGGCTAGATTATGGTTTCTTACCATGTTTCTAACCTTCAAGTCTATGCGCTCCAGGCGCAGGCTGCACCAACATAGGCTACCACATCGTGTTTATTGGATTACGCAACGAGCCAGTCTCTTGGCGTGTTCTATACGTTGCCTACTTATCTTGAGATCAAGCTTGGCTAATCGCTTTCTTGATTTTACTCTGTTATTTGACCCTTTCTGGGTTCTAGAAAACCTCCGATTTAGCTTAGAGCGACGTTTTTCTGCTTTTCCATAAAATCTGGGATTTTCTAGATGGTTCCCGTCACTGTCGGTGTAGAAATACTCTAAACCTACATCCAAACCGATAGCACCTCTTGAGGGTTCAACTTCTTGAGTCACGTCAATCTTAATACAGAACTGAACATAATACCCGTCTGCTCTCTTGACCACCCTGACCCGCTTGCACCGCTCAACTCGATAGAAGGCGCGCGTCATAAGTCCCAATCAGTTTAAGTGTTCCAAACTCTTTAAACTGAATGTGTTTAGGACTTAGCAATTTCCAGCATTGAGTTTTGTACTCAACCGAGCGGGAATTCTTCTTAAACTTCGGATAGCCTACAGGTTTAATACCCTTCTTACAGTTCTCATAAAAGTGAGAAATTGATGACCACGCTCTTTCAGCGGCGGCTTGACGTGACATTGCGTTCAAGTTCTTAGCAAAAGGGAATTGTTTAGCCAATATCTTGGTATATTTACTCAATTCGTGTTTGCTCACCCCTTTTTTATCCATCCACTGCCTGATGCATTTATTGCGGATAAATTGAGATGTGCCAATAGTATCGTCAATAGCCAGATACTGACTGAATTTTCCTTTGGCTTTGAACTCAAATACAATCATAGTTATATACTAACATACTCAGCATATAACAAGCAAGTTGAGTTGCTTGAGTCGCTTTTCCACCCCGGTTTAAAAACACGGGGCTATCAAGCTCCCAACCTCCTCGCCGTATGCAGCGATCGCATCCTTGACGAGTACAGCCAATCTTAACTAAATTGATTTTCGTCGATTTAGCCAAAACCAGACAAAAGTTTGACTTAAACTTAATAGTGCCATCACTTTGCGAACCCGGAGAATCTGTTGCTGCAAGGACTGATACTGTTTTTGAGCTTGGCTACTCCCGAGTTGTCCCCGGTTAATTAAAAAAGTTGCTCTACGCAGTATCGCTTCAATGCGGCGATCTAATCGCAGTAGCACCCGCTCAGTTCGTTCTAAGGAACGTCGCAGTCGCCAAATCTTCTGAGCAATCACTAAACAGAAAAGCGCAATGATGACATTGATGAAAACAACGGTGATTAACATCAATCACACCCAGGTTATTTATAGTTTAGGGTAGCAGATTTTCAGCAATAGTTTTAGCAAAAAAAAGCCCCAGGTTTTGAAGCTGGGGAAAATCAATTAATCACGCGAGGGTTAGCTCCTCAGACGATTGATGGTGTTGAGACAATAACGGGATTGGAATCCGTTGATACCATTTTGGTAAACCGGGAGATTCGATGGGTTCGTCCTGTACTAAAGAAGACATCTCTGCTTCCTCTACAGGCACTAATAACCCATCTGTAGAACGCACTACCATTTTGCCCTGGGAATAGGCTTGTCGCCACTGACGACCTGTTTTCCAAGCATGAAATTTAACTGCATTCCATCGCGGGTTAGCGGTATATCCGGCAAATCCAGCACGCAATGCTGGAATACAGCTTTCATCGAGAGGCGTGAGAACCATTATATTGTCACTCAGTTGAACTTTTTTGGAGTGATTTTGCTGTAGCTTCACCATGTGTGTCACCTCCTTTAAGTTTTGTATCGGCTAATTGACTTCATTGTAACGTTATAGTAAACAGGTTACCAGTGAACGCGGTCAAAATAGGCAGAAATTTTGATTTACTTCTTTTTACTGAACACTGATGAGGCTAATCCGGAATCTAATTGATATTCAGTATTAGACTCGGGTTCGGTTTGCAGATCGGGGGATTGCAAAAAAAGGCAACAAAAAGAATATCGAGGAATTTAATTTGAGCCTTCAAATACGCGAATTCAGTATAACATCTCTTCTGAGAATAAAAAAAGAGACATTCTTAACTGAACATCTCTCCTGTTTAAATCAAAATATTCTAGTATCTATTTCCCGACTCGAAATAGATGTTAAACCTCATTAAGCAGAAGTAGCAGAAAAGTCAGGAAGTTCAACAGCAGTCCCACCTAAGCCACAATAACCGCCCGGATTTTTGGCTAAATATTGTTGGTGATAATCTTCAGCGTAGTAAAATTCAGGATGATCTAAAATTTCGGTGGTAATTTCACCATATCCCTGAGCTTTCAAAGCTTCCTGGTAAGTGGCAAGTGAGGCCTCAGCCAGCTGACGTTGTGCCTCTGAGTAGACATAAATCCCAGAACGATATTGAGTACCGGCATCATTCCCTTGACGCATTCCTTGAGTCGGATTATGACTTTCCCAGAAAACTTTTAACAGTTGCTCATAACTAATCACGTTTGGGTCAAACACAACCCGTACTACTTCATTATGACCTGTCATGCCGCTACAGACTTCTTTATAAGTGGGGTTGGGTGTATGTCCTGCCGCATATCCTACAGCGGTTGAAAACACCCCTTCTTGCTGCCAAAACTTCCGTTCTGCACCCCAAAAACACCCTAAACCAAATAGTGCCATTTCCATGCCTTCGGGATAAGGAGGTTTGAGGGGATTCCCATTGACAAAATGACGTTCAGGAACAGGCATTTCAGTTTGCCGTCCGGGTAATGCTTCCTCCGGTGAGGGGATTGCTGCTTTTTTCTTAAAGCCAAATAGTACCATAATTTCTGATTTTTAACTCAATTATTCACAGTATAAAGTGTAACGAATTGTAAATTCATTCGCCTAAGGAGTGATTTTAGATGGGGAAGCTGCGTCATTGGTGATTTGTCCCCAGTCATTTGATATTCGGTTGCTTGATGATGCTCGGTAGAGACGTTAGATGTAACGTCTCTACCGAGAGAACTGATTTTTAATATCGGTTCATTCAACGGATGTCATATCATTTATGACTACCTTAGCGAATATATTCTTTCAAGATGCTATTGCGGTTAGGATGACGTAACTTCCGCAAGGCTTTGGCTTCGATTTGACGAATCCGTTCCCGCGTGACATTAAAGATCTGGCCAATTTCTTCTAATGTTTTCATCCGACCGTCATCTAAGCCATAGCGCAGGCGCAGCACATCCCGTTCCCGAGGACTTAAAGTATCGAGGACACTTTCAAGATCTTCCCGCAGGAGATTCTTAGATACCTGATCTTCTGGCGTTTCACCATCAGACTCAATGAAATCTCCCAAACGA
The DNA here is from genome assembly GCA_964401105.1 of uncultured Lyngbya sp. Taxonomy (GTDB): domain Bacteria; phylum Cyanobacteriota; class Cyanobacteriia; order Cyanobacteriales; family Microcoleaceae; genus JAAURB01. The sequence goes on from CAYNXM010000157.1 coordinate 5,850, forward strand.
GAATCCTCTTCTTTACCAATGGGTGTTTCTAGAGAAATAGGTAATTGAGCCGATTTAGCAATAAATCTCAGTTTCTCAATGGTCATTTCCATCCGAGTCGCAATTTCCTCTTCAGTGGGTTTGCGACCCATTTCCTGAGATAATAGCTTTGTGGTTTTCTTAATACGAGAAATCGTCTCATAGAGGTGAACCGGAAGCCGAATGGTTCGAGATTGATCTGCGATCGCCCGAGTAATTGCCTGACGAATCCACCAGGTGGCATAAGTACTAAATTTGTAGCCTTTTTCGTGGTCAAATTTTTCAGCCGCCCGAATCAGTCCCAAACTGCCTTCCTGAATTAAGTCTTGGAAAGACAAGCCTCGGTTCATGTATTTTTTAGCAATCGACACGACCAAACGCAAGTTAGACTGCACCATTTTGTCTTTCGCCCGTCTGCCATGATAGAGGCGGCGACGAAACCCCATTAAGGGCATATCCACCGTGGTTGCCCATTCTTCGGTGCTGGGTTCACGGTGGTTATGCTCTATCCATCGTTCCCGGATGCGCTCTAACTCCAATAAATCAGCAATTTTACGAGCCAGTTCAATTTCTTCATCGGCCCGTAACAAACGAATTCGACCAATTTCTTGTAGGTAAAGCCGAATGGAATCTTCTGTGTAATGTTTCTTTTTGGTTTGAGTCCGACGACGGGATTTTGTCGTTTTTCCGGATTTACTCTCTGTTTCCTCTGTAGAAGACTCTAAATCCTCATCGGCTGTATCGATGTCGTCATCGCTAATCAATAAATCTAATCCATGTTCAGATGCTGATGATTTCTGAAGCAGAGCATTCATGTCAGGCTCGATGGTGGTTGCGAGTCCGTTATTCGTCTGGATCATGCCGCGTTCCTCGTGCTCCTCAATGCAAGAATTCTTTAAACAATAGTGGCTTGCTTATCTGAAGACAGTTTAGCAAGTTTAAAAATTGGATGCAGGTTGTAGGATACCTGTCTCAATCAATCGAATGACGAAGGTGTCACTCAAAGTATAACGAAAACCTGAAAAACATAATCGCGAAAATCATGGAAGACCTCCCAAAATTTCCTAAATTTTAGCTTTCCTGGGCAAAAATGCACGTTTGTAAAACAATATTGCTCGGGCAATTGTTTGAAGTGGGTTACAACTGAAGTTTATACCGTGCTTGAAAATAAACATCATGAACCCTTTATTACTCCTCTAATGAAAGAGATATACTTTCCCACGTGGGAAATCAGGTTAAAGCTTTTGGGTCGCTCATCTATCACTATTGTAGCTAACTACACTCACAATCAATTTTTTTGGGCGATCAACAGACTGGGGTTGTCTATTGAAGGTAAAAGTTGATTGTCAGAGCTTAGATGAACATACTTAACAAAATTCATTGTCTCGAAAAGCATCAACTTCATCATAAGATTCAAGTGCGTTGCCCGTAATAAATCAGCTAAAGCAAGTTGGGTAGAACAGCAAATCAGTTAGAGTGCAATCTAGCATTAGCCGCTGCTAATGTTCAAGTTTAATCAAGAATATTCTAAAGTGCAACAACTCCTGACCTGCGGGAGCTGGCTCACCCTACAGAGTGACCCGTTTTTCCTATTCTACACACTCACAAAAATACTGTTGTAGTGGGCTATCAAAATAGATGAAGTTGAGAATGACACTAAAAACAGCCTTTTTCTCCGATCTATTTAATTTAACAGCTCTCACACCATAGCATTTTAATCCATGAACGCCAAAAAGCTGTCGCTGTTGGATTTGCCATTTCATCACCGTGTGATCGTTTAGGCTGTTGCTATATTTCACTCCTTTACAATAGTTTAACCGATGACTCAAACAATAGAATCACTTTTTATAGATTTCATGATTCCCAGGAGAAAACTTCAGCCAGCTTAACCTAATAATGGATGAAAACTCATCCGTTTTTTGTCTCGGTTTCACACCAACAAAGCTGTCTTGCGGAAGTAGAATTCTATTGGAATTGCTATCGTCAGACTCAACTGATTTTAAAAGGGCTACTATGCAGCACAGCAGAGGCTATTTGCAGAATTAGGAAACTTTACAGAGATTTGAACTCTGTGTTAAATACTGAGCTAGGTGCAAGCGGTGATATGGAGACTAGACTCAACAGTGTAAGTGTTCCTTAAATTTGTTCCCTCACAGGGAGTAGCCTATCTTTTGGCAGGAAATTTAACACTACAATGTTTGTCCCTATTCTGTAAGGTAACGCAATTTTGATGAATTGGAACAGGATCAAATGTTAAGTCACGTTAAGTTTTTGACGTTACACCTCAACCTTAACGAGTTTGATTTTATTGTCAACCTATCAGCATGAATTCAACATTCTGAGTTGGATGCCTGTGACAGTAGCGGGTTCGATGTTACAGATTGAGCAAACAGTTGGCATCCAAGATAATCCACATCTGATTCTCAAAGGCAGAACACTGATCTAGAGTCGTCACTAATCTAGGAATTGTTCCCGCTTTAATTTGTTTGGCCGCTTGTTGTCCGGCTTCAAACTCCATCATCCAGTCATTATTCTCAAAATAATCTGAGGTAAAAGCGTAGCGTTCCATCAAGAAAAAATCAATCCCATAAGTTTGAACAAAGTTTTTAACATCCTCAAGATTAGGACTATAATGAGCTTGCATTAAATCTACAAGTCGTTGATTCATTTGACGATAATAACCGACTTGATAAGGAATCATGTATTCTCGTCCTATCAAAATTGAGCGTTGAGCAAAAGTCGGGATTTGATTCACTTCTCCTGACAAAGAGGCAATCATAATATCCTTCGGTTGTTGTTGAAAAAAATTATATATTTCGACTGCTTTTCCTTCTTTATATTCAACTAAAGGAAAGAAAGGAACCCAACTTGGATAAAATAGTAAGCTAGCTAATATTGTACCCATTAATCCTAAAGACAGCCCAGATTTTAATATTTTTAAAGTAGCCAATTTATGACGATTATGAGTTTCTAATGCTATGAAGAGATAATCGATAAGAATTGTAATTGCGATCGCTGTGGCTGTTGCGATAATTAATCTTAAGCTCAATCCTGTATAACGACTGGGCAAATGTAGCTTAAACAGCAGCGCATGAGCCATAAAAAACATTGTAATTGAGGAGATTAAAAGCTGAAAAATAATCCATATTTTGGTAGTAATCTGATTAGTAATTGGAAAAGCAGAGCGAAAATACATTAAAAAAGGGAGTAATAAACCCAGACATTGAGTCACTGGTGTGAATAAAGATTTAGGAAACATTCCGCTACGTCTTCCGGTAAGCCAAAAGTCCATAGGGTTTGCATGAAAAAACATACTTCTACCATTGGGAAAAAACTCTAAAGATTGCATCGCCTCAGCGCGAGTAATAGCGGGGCCAAACTCAGAAGTTTTCAAAGCATAAGATAATACAATCATAAAAGCTATAGTTAAACCCACACAGCTAACTTTTAGATTAATGAATGAACGCTTATAAATTATTCTTAGAATTAGCATTCCTGCCGCTACAAAAATATATTGAGGATAAAATAATCCAATCAATGCCATTGTTAGCCCTACGCCAAAAATAGATTGTCGGGATAGATAATATAAGAATGCAATAAAAACAGGGTAAATAAATGCTCTGGGTGTTCCTGATGCTAAATCATCTTTTAACCAGATGACTTGATTTATAATTAATGAACCCACAAATCCAGTAAACGGAATTGGTAGAATTTCTAGACAAAATAAAAAAAAGTAAATTGTAGAAATTAACGTTAATGCAATAGGGACAATTCGGCAAAATACAAGGGGATTGATCCCCACAAAAGCCGCAATTTTATACACCGTTGTATATCCAGCCGGTGCAACAGATTGAAAATAATCTGCAATTAAATCATTAGGAAACAAGTCAGAATCAATAAATCGTAGCATCCAGAAAACGTGTTGTCTGGCATCATCCTGAACTAAATTAGGTTGATGAAAGGCTTGCTGAAGGGATAAAATACCATAGATTCCAGCAAAAGTAAGGCTCAAAACCAACCAAAAAATGAGACGAGACAGAGAGGTTTTTGCAAGAGGAGAAATCAGAAATGAATGAATTTTATTGATCCACATTAATTTAATCAGCGAGTATTTAAGATGCAATCTGTTTCCAAAACAATAATATCGTTAATCTGTAACACTGTACAATTTTTGGCTAAAGTGGATAAAATAGGTTCTATGCCTGCCTCTAATTGATTTTGAACGATGATTGCAGCTTCTGCGTTGAGTTGTGAGATTTGATTATTTTGCCTGACGTAGTTTATAGAAAATGCATTGGGTTGAATCATCCAAAAATTAATATTATATTTCTCAATAAATTGCTTAACTGCTTCAATGTTAGAGCTATATTGTGCTAAAATTAAATCTTCTGCACGTTGCTTTAACTCAGTGTAGTAATTTTTATGATATGGCAAAAAATATTCAGAACCAATTAAAATAGAGCGTTGAGAAAAAGCCGGAATATTATTAACTTCTCGAATCAAAGAAGCCACACGAATGTCTTTGGGTTGCAGCGTCAAAAAATTATAAAGTAATTGGTTTTTACCGATGATATAATTTGTGCGAGGAAATCCTTGTATTAAACTAGGATAACATAAGACAAAAAATCCTATAAATATTATTATCAATTTTACAGTAATTTTAGTCTTTCTCCAGGGTATTATATATCTGAGTTTATCGGCAATAATAGTTACTGTAATACTGGCAGCGATCGCGAAAATAATTCGCAGGCTATGCTGACTATAGCGGCTAGGAT
>CAYNXM010000158.1:0-15446 GCA_964401105.1 uncultured Lyngbya sp.
TTGTCGTTAATCCAAGCGCAAGCCGACGCAAACGCTATCGCAGTATCGTTCAGTAATTTATACTGTTCTGCGGTAGGTTCAATGGGTACAACTAGGGTTAAGACTTGCAAGGGCGACTTCTGAAAACTCACAAAATAATATTATTATAAATATAAGCATACCGACAAGCCCTGTACGGATTTTCCTCCCGACCCCAAATCGCCCGATTATGGGGCGGGCCTCCAATCCGCCGGAAAGGTGAATTTTGTTTAAAGAAGGATTGAATTAATAACGGTTCTAGCGCTTTTGATCTCATATAATTGACGGGTTGGCTGTTTTGACGGGTTGGCTGTCGCACGCGCATTTCCCGTCAATCGAGAAGAAATTATCAGGCTCGGAGGAATGTATAAAAAACGATCCCGAAAAGCTGCTGTCGGCTGGATAATTACTGTCCTAGTTTTACTGATTTTAACAGTCGGAATCATCGGGTTTAATGGCACAAAATCTTCCCGACCACTTTCCGACCCCCCCCAAGAGGTTCGTGGGGTTTGGATCACGAATGTCAATAGTGGAGTTTTGTTTATGCCTTGGGCAATTAATCGGGCATTAAATCAACTGTCTCGGCTCCAGTTTAATACCGTTTATCCTGTTGTTTGGAATCGAGGAACCACATTTTATCGGAGTGCAGTTGCCCGTCGAGTGACGGGAAGAGCGCAAGATGATTTCTTGAATTTAATGCGATTTGGGCGAGATATTTTATCTGAAATTGTTCGAGAAGGACATCAGAAAAGATTACGAATTATTCCTTGGTTTGAATATGGATTTATGGCTCCGATTCATTCTTCTCTGGTGCGATATCATCCCGACTGGGTCGCACTTCCCAAAACTCCCCAATTTAAACCGATTTATTCTCAAACTGATTTAGAGCAAACTGACTCATCGAAAGCATCTTGGCTGGGAATTCAGAATATTTGGTTAAATCCACTCCATCCTCAAGTTCAGTATTTTATCAAGGATTTAATTCTAGAAGTTGTGATGAAATATGATGTTGATGGCATACAACTTGATGATCGTTTTGGGATGCCTGTAGAGTTAGGCTATGATTGGTTTACACTCAAGCTTTATCAAGAAGAACATCAGGGCAAGCTGCCACCGGATGATCCATACAATGCTGAATGGATGCGTTGGCGAGCCAATAAAATTACAGCATTTGTCACTACTTTAGTTCGGGAGATTAAAGCCGTCAAACCGAATTGTATTATTTCTCTTTCCCCTAACCCGAAAGGTACTGCTTATCGAGAGTATCTACAAGACTGGCAAACCTGGGTTGATCGAGGATTAGTAGAAGAATTAATTGTGCAAATTTATCGGAATGATTCCGATTCTTTTATCAAAGAATTAAATGATCCTGCCATTCAACAAACCCGTCTAAAAATTCCAGTCAGTATTGGGATTTTAACCGGAACATTAGGACATACTGTGGATATAAAAACAATTCAAGAACAAGTTAAAGCAGTACGCGATCGCCATTTTAATGGTATTTCTTTTTTCTATTGGGAAAGTCTCTGGAGTTATATTACACCTAACGCACCTCAGGAGCGACGGCGGATTTTTCAACAGCTTCTGTCCACTCCGGCTCAAGATGAAGCTTGAGGCACTCTCAGGCTAGCTTAAGAGAGTGTATAAAATAATAAAAAAAGCAAGAGCGGTTAACCCTAACTAAAACTTGGGTTTTTGGTACGGTAAACCGCTCTAAATTTTGAGTCGATCATTATTTTTCTTTGAAACTTTCGTGTATAATCTTGCTTATAGTCAAAAAATATATTTCAAACTTTGACTCATAAGGAGTTAGTTTATTAACGACAGGGCATAGTCGTTAAAATCAAATCAATTTTATGTTGTATTAGTTTAGTATTGCACGACGCAAGTATACACTGACTGAGCAACATTCTTACAAGTATTCAACTCTTAGACCTGTCTCGTAAAAGGAATTATCTTCAAAACTTAATTCTTAAATCAATGTTAGTTTTTCATTGTTGTACGACGGGTTGGACAGAGTCCAAACATTTTCCGTCTAAGGACTGAATCTGTTGTTGTGTCAAACAGTGATTCATTCTATATCTGATTGTTGAAAATCATAGATATGGAGAATCAACTCACTTCTGTTTGAAAAAAAATAGTTCTAATACCAATTCTTTAAAATACTACCCTTGACGGAAAATGTTTGGCGTGACGGGGACGGAAAATGTTTGGGCGCCAGCCCAACCCGTCGTAAAATGTTTACGGGAAATGTTTGGCGCTAGCCAACTTCCCAGAAGGCGCGCGCGCCAACCCGTCAAGATAGCCAACCCGTCGATTTATAAACCTCCGGCTGTCGCTGTCCCCCACCCCCCTGTGTCCCCCCTTATAAAGGGGGGAGGAGGGGGACTACAGGGGGTAATGGATTAAGTGCATGATTACAGAGAAATGGTATAAGAACTATTGATTGTGTTCTGAATGATTATTATTGCCAAAAACTAAATGAATTAGGAGAAAAGACCATGAAACGCTTGATGTTTTTAATGACTACTTTGGCTATGATTTCTGTTGCTGGATTAACAGCTTGTGAGTTTGAATCAAATACTGAAGAAACCTCACCAGAACAACAAAATACATCAGAAACTCAAAAGAATACTGAAATTTTCTCTGAAGCTATTCATTCAAAATCTACAAATCAGCGAGAGAATCAATTGATATTTGTTAATGACTCCACAGAAGGTACTGTACTATCTCAATCTGAAGGTGAACCTTTTGTAGAGAAAGAAGTTGATTACTTAACCAATGAAGTCAATTCCGAAGCTGAAGTGGTTGACGAAGAAATAGAAAATCAATTTGAACAGGATTCAATGAACTTGGAAGAAGAGGAAGCCGGTTTGAGTGAAGATGAAGTGGGAGAGCAATCAGAATATATAATGGAAGAAGATAACTATGAGTCTGAATAAATGATGCCGGAATCTAACCCCGATTATACGGAATACTAACAACAAATTTTATTCAGGAAGGATTAACTAGAATCCTCCGTTGCTTACGTTACGGGGGATTATCTTTATTAAAAACAATTATTTTATTTTAAAACATTGGAACTTATACTAACCCTATCTATTTTAATTTTAGCGCTTATTGGCTTTATAACGGAGTGGTTAAGTGCTGAATTTATCGCACTTTCAGCCACTATTTTACTGATGCTTTTTAAAATAATTACCCCAGAAGAAGGACTTTCTGGATTTAGTAATTCTGCCACAATCACTGTTTGTGCCATGTTTATCTTAAGTCATGGCGTAACCCGCACTGGTATTGTGCAAACTGTGCGAAATTTCCTGATAAAATGGGGCGGAAAAAATCCAACGCGGCAAATATTAGTATTAGGAGGAGTCATCGGGCCAATCAGTGCATTTATCAATAATACTGCAGTTGTTGCTATTTTTTTACCTTTAGTAGAAGACTGGTGTAAACAACAGAAAATTTCTGTTTCTAAACTAATGATTCCTCTGTCTTACGTCACAATATTAGGGGGAATGATGACACTTCTCGGGACATCAACTAATATTTTAGCCAGCGGAGTATCTGATAAATTAGGTTATGGAGAATTCAATATTTTTCAATTTACTCCACTCGGAATTTTCACCTTTTTAATCGGTTTAATTTATTTAGCTTATATTGTACCAAAGTTTTTACCCAATCGTAAATCTCCGAATAGTTTTTTAGAAGATCAAGATTATAACTTGAAGAACTATTTAAGTGAATTAATTATTACGCCACAGTCTAATTTAGTCGGACAAACTCTAAAAAGTAGTGAAATTCAACGTCGCTTTGATCTTGATGTTTTAAAGTTGATTCAAAATGGAATAGAGTTTTCTCAACCTTTTGCAGATAAAGTTTTAAGTGTGGGCGATATTTTAATAGTTCGTAGTCGTAAAGAAGAACTCTTAAAAATTAGAGAAGAAAAAGGATTAAGTTTAGTTCCTGATATTCAATTTAAATCAGAAAATTTAGAATCTTTACTGGCTTCACAAACAGAACAAATGGGTGAAGCTTTAATTTTATCGAACTCTCGATTAATTGGATTAACCCTCAAAGATTTACGGTTTCGCCAGCGATATAATGTTACTGTTTTAGCAATTCGTCGAGGTTCAGAAATTCTGAAAGGTCAACTGGGTAAAATTCCTTTAAGGTTTGGGGATTTACTCTTAATTCAAGGCTCAAAACAAAGTTTTATCGGTTTACAAAATACCCGTGAAATCTTAGTATTAGAACAACAAAATATAGAAAAACTCAGAACAGAAAAAGCAGCAATTGCGCTATCAATTATCATCGGTGTAATTTTAGTATCAGCCTTTGGTTTGACTTCGATTTTGCTGAGTTCTTTAGTGGGTGTGATTTTAATGTTGGTTACAGGATGTCTAAAACCCGGTGAAGTTTATGGCGCAGTCCGCTGGGATGTGATTCTGTTATTAGCAGGTTTAATTCCTTTAGGAGTAGCGATGGAAAACTCCGGCACCACTCAATTAATAGCAAAACAGTTGGCAGCGTTAGGAGAAAATGTATCCGGATTTTGGGTATTGACTTGCTTCTATATTTTTACATCATTACTCACAGAAATATTATCGAATAATGCCTCTGTTGTGCTGATGATTCCCATTGCAGTGGAAGTAGCAACGAGTTTAAATTTAAATCCCATGGCGTTTATTTTTGCTGTAACATTTGCTGCTTCTAATAGTTTTATGACACCCATTGGCTATCAAACCAATACAATGGTTTATAGTGCTGGGGGATATAAGTTTTTTGATTTTGTTCGTGCGGGTACTCCCTTAAATATTTTAATGGCAATTGTCACACCGATATTAATTGTGGTATTATATGGCTTATCTTAAAAGAGTTGTAAATAATTGTACTCAATATTTTAAGAGGGATTTGTTCTTAACCATGCATTCAATTCATTCGCTATCCACTCCATTTCTGGGTCAGTTAAGTGATTAACAGGAAGAGAAAATTCAAACTGATTTTCGGCAAAGATGACAACTTTAGGTGGAATAAACCTCGTCTCTGTGTGTTTATCATTAACTTTAATCCTGTCAAAATAACTGGGCTGATAAACAAACTGACTAATATTCTTCTTGAGAATAGGATCAGAATCATTTTTGTATAACGGCTGTTCGTAAGTCCAATACATTTTCTCTGGTTCAAGGTGCACTCGAACACTTTTTATAAATAGGGTAGGAATGCCTGAGAAATAGATAATTAATAATTCTAGAAAGCCTAGAATTATTGCGAACGTAATGTAACCTGATTGTATCGCGATAACGAACATAGGAAAAACCATAACCGAGCCTATAAATAGCCTTCCTGCCATTTCTTGATCAAATTCTCTCATTATCGTCTTAATTCTTAATCGACCCGGAGGAATCAGAATCTCTGTAGTTTTCTTGTCTTTTTTAACCTGAACTTTGCTACCAAAAACTTTAGATTCGATAATAGTATTTTCAATTTTGTTTCTTTTTCGGGGATGTTTTAAAGCCTTCAGTGCTGCCTCAGCCGATGCTAAACGACGATTTAAACTGGGTTCAGTCATCCACTTTAACCAATCACTTAAAGCCGGATTTAGATTGACAATGGGCTCAAATTGAATGTGTAAATTATCCTGAGATAACTCTGCCGGATGCCGTCCTGTCACTAAGTAAATTAAAGTTGCACCTAAGCTATATAAATCAGAAGCAGGAACAGTCCGTCCACCGAATTGTTCCGGTGGCATATATCCATAAGTTCCGACAACAGTAATAGTGCCTCCTTTTTGGGCTGCTAAAGTATGTACGGAACCAAAATCAACTAAATAAATTTGACCAATACTATTACCAGAACGATTTTCTAATAAAATATTACTGGGTTTAAGATCTCGGTGAATTACAGGGAGTTGTTGTGTATGCAAATAACGTAAAGTTTCCAGTAATGATTCAGCTAATTGTTTGAGTTCTACTTCACTAAAACTTCGTCCGCTTTTTAACCATTGTTCTAAGGATTTCGCCGGAATATAGCTTTGAACTAAAGCAAATCCTTTGCCCTCCGGTAGTTCGACATCAAAGTAATCTAAATAACGAGGAATACTTGGGTGAGAAAGCATCTTCAAGGTTTGGGCTTCTCGTTCAAATAGCTTTAAGTCTTCCCATTGAAAATCTACACCCAATAAGAGTATTTTAACCACAACTAACTGTTGAGTTTGTAAGTCCTCTGCTAGGAATGTACGCCTTCCTGCATTTTTACTAAGTTGTTTCTGAATAGCATAACGTGCTTTTAAGACTTCATTTTTCATGATTAATCCTTTGAAGGATATGATGTAATAGGTAAATTTAAATAACTACTCAACTCGGATACTAACCAATCAATTTCCTGGTTTGTGAGAAACCGTGTTGGTAGTTTATATTCCTGCGTACCTGCCCAAATTTGAATATATTTAATATCACTATGACTACTGTAATGTTTTTGATAGTGTAGTAATTTGATTTGGCAAATATGTTGCTGCAAACTTGGAGACTGAACTCGATAAGGAATCACTCCTAATAATCTACGAGTTAACGAAATTTTCTTGCCATCAATTTTCAATATAGTTGATTTAAATATAAATAAAATTGCAATAAAAGTGATACATAAAGCTACAATTAATCCAAAAAAATGAGTTAAATAATTGTTGGCAAATACTGATACAACACCAATGAATGGTATATATAATAATAATGTACCGCCAACTAGCATCAGAATTAGCCCGAATAATTTCCTCAATAAATTACCAGTCCATAATTCATAATGAATCATAATTTCTAAGCTGTTATCATTTTTTTTAAGCTTGATTGATCTGCTTTCTGGTTTTATTGCTTTTGGAATTGAATCGTTCTGATGATTAATTATTTCAAGCGCTTGAGTTGCTTGTTCAGAAGAGATTAAACGATGATTCAAACTCGGTTCTATCAGCCAATTCAACCAGTCTCTAAAACCGGGACTGAGATAATGTTTTGACTGAAATTTAATTCGTAAATCTTCTTGGGGTAAATCAGCCGGATGCTTGCCTGTTGCTAAGTAGATTAATGTTGCTCCTAAACTATATAAATCAGAAGCAGGAACCGCTCGTCCACCAAATTGTTCCGGCGGCATATAGCCATAAGTTCCGACAACAGTAATGGTGCTTCCTTCTGTTCTCACTAACGTTTGAACTGAACCAAAATCTACTAAATAAACTTGACCAATACTATTACCAGAACGATTCGTTAATAAAATATTACTGGGTTTAATATCTCGATGAATAACAGGCGGACTTTGTGAATGTAAATAGATTAAAATATCAAGTAAATATTCAGCTAATTGCTTAAGTTCTATTTCGTTAAATGTGCGCCCTAAATTAACCCAATCTTCTAAAGATTTAGCCTCAATATAACTTTGAACCAGAGCAAATCCTGTTCTGTTCTCTACCTCAAACTCAAAGTGATCTAAGTAAGAGGGAATGCTTGGATGAGAGAGAGACTGCAATGTTTCAGCTTCTCGTTCAAATAATTTAAGATCATCCCATTGACAACCTGGGTCAAACGTGAGAATCTTAACAACAACTAATTGCTGAGTTTGTAAGTCATTGGCAAGTACTGTGCGTCGTCCCGCATTTTTACCAAGCTGTTGACGAATCACGTAACGATTATTAATCGCGTGTTCAACCATATCTTTGCTCCTCAATTGTGACTTTGTTAAGCTTTGAATCTCCTGCTATTAAAAATCTACAAATCATGATTGTAGAGTTTCGCCTGGGTGGCAATTGTTGGGATAAATTCTGTAAAACAATGAATTTGTAGCTCACCGGGCTTGACAATTCTAAAAAAATAAAGTATAGTTAGCGATTGTGAGAATAATTTATTCTAACTACACAAATTAAAATCAGCTAACCCAAGACAGCAGGTGCAGCTTGCATAAATCCTGCCGAGGTAAAGCCCTTAAATATAATATTAGCTCAAGACAGTTCTTCATTTCTGAAGCTGTTTTTAATGTTATTAATGTGCTTGACCTGGGAAAACTTTCCGAGGTTTTTTTAATGGAAATTTCAGCAACACTGCTGTCGGCGCGACTGATGTGTAAGTAAACGATGTCAAAAACGGAGGTTCAATACCGATGGGAAGAACCTTAGCACAGAAACAAGAGATTGTTGAAGATCTTAAACAGTCCCTGAGTGAAACTCAATTAGCCCTTGTGATTGACTACACCGGGCTGTCTGTTGCTGAAATTTCAGAGTTGAGAAGTCGTCTGCGTGAATCTGGCAGTTTATGCCGAATCACAAAAAATACGCTGATGGAAAAAGCGGTAGAAGACTCGGATGCTTGGAAACCGATGCAGCAGTTTCTGAGCGGAAGTTCAGCCTTTATCCTGGCAAAAGACGACCTCGGCGCGGCAATTAAAGCCTATCAATCTTTCAAAAAAGACACCAAAAAAACCGATATACGCGGTGGTGTGATGGAAGGACGCGCCCTGAGTCTGGACGATGTCAAGGCAATTACTGAACTCCCCACCAAGGAAGAACTCATTGCCCGGATTGCTGGGGCCATCAATTCTATCCCCACCAAACTGGCTGTCGGAACCAAGGCGGTTCCCACCAAACTGGCTGTGGGACTCAACGAAGTTCCATCCAAATTGGGTCGGGCGCTTCAAGCGGTTGCTACAAAAGAAGGCGACTCTTAAGCCGCGTAAGTTCGCCCTGTTTAATTTATTGTCTGTTATAAGTTAGGAGATAATCCATGTCTGAGAAAACCGATCAAATTTTAGAACAACTCAAAGAGTTGAGCCTGTTAGAAGCCTCTGAATTGGTTAAGCAAATCGAAGAAGCTTTCGGTGTTGATGCCTCTGCCCCTGCGGGTGGTGGGATGATGATGATGGCTCCCGGTGTAGGCGGTGGCGGTGGTGCTGCCGATGCTGAGCCGGAAGAAGAGAAAACCGAATTCGATGTTATTCTCGAAGAATTCCCCGCTGACAAGAAGATTGCCATCCTCAAAGTGGTTCGTACCATTACTGGCTTAGGCTTAAAAGAAGCCAAAGACTTAGTCGAAAGTGCACCTAAACCCATTAAAGAAGGTGTTGCTAAAGATGCAGCAGAAGATATTAAGAAGCAACTGGAAGAATCCGGTGCAAAAGTGACAGTTAAGTAACATTTGAAAAAACTGAATTCAGATTGAAAACGGTTGATTTTCATTCTTTTGAGACGTTTAGCTGAAACGTCTCTTTTTTGTTATTCCCAATAAATTAGTTTAATCAAAAAAAATGGTTGGCACCTTCAGTCTACCTGCTTCGCTCCTCGCGATCCAAAACTGACGTTGACCTGCGGTATTTTTGATTCATTATACTCTCTCCGAAAGATCTCAAATGGCTTCTGTAAGAACAGGCCTTCAGACCCACTTATTTTTGGTCATCGTTAAAATTGCACCCTATTCAATTATCTTGATCATGCTTAAAACAGTAATCAGGCTTCAATTGGACTTGAAATGGGGCAGGCTAGCTGAGCGTAGATGAGTTGAGCCGGAAGTGGCTTTGAGAACAAATAACCTTGACCCTGTTGACAGCCTAATTGTTGGAGTTGATCCAAATCTTCTAGGGTTTCAACTCCTTCTACAATCACATCAACATTTAAACTCTCTGCTAACAACAGAATCGCGCTTATCATAGTCCACTGTTTTCCTCGCACAAAGGTATTATCAATTTTAATCAAATCAATCGGCCAGTCTTGCAGCCGAGACAGAGAAGAATACCCTGTGCCAAAGTCATCAATATATAGTAAAATCCCCATTGCTTTAATTTTTTGTAAGCATTTGAGGGCAACGGGGGAATGATCTAGAAAAGCACTTTCGGTAATCTCTAAACGCAAGCTTTCGGGTGCTAAACCCGTTTGCTGTAGGAGGGTTTCAATTTTTTCAGGAAGACGGGGATTAGAAAGCTGTAAGGTGGAAAGATTCACGCTCACAGTTAAAGATGAGGCTTGGGGAAATTGTTGTTGCCAAATGACCATTTGACGGCAAGCTTGTTCTAATACCCACAGCCCAAGAGCGTCAATTAATCCTGTTGCCTCCGCTATCGGTATAAATTCGTTGGGAGAAATCCATCCTCGAGTGGGATGAGACCATCGAGTCAGGGCTTCAAATCCAATCAGTTCTTGAGTCTCAAACACTACGATAGGTTGGTAGTATAGTTGAAGTTCCTGGTGGTGAAGGGCTGCTTCTAGTTCATTTTCTAACTGCAAGCGACCAACATGAGTTGGAGATAAGCAAGCGATTGAAGTTGCCGCTTGATTTTCCAGGGCTTGAGAGAGACGGACTAAGCGACGGGTATTTTTCAGGGCAATATCGAGTAAACGCTGACCGGTTTGAGAAAAACTACTAAACTGGCCAGAGTGTAAAATTTTTAGTGCATTTTGAATTGATGTTAAAGGTGTTTTGAGTTCATCACTCATGATTTGATGCCATTCTTCTGAGGTTGAATTCGATCCGCAATCAAAGTCATGGCAATAGCTTAAGGAACTGCGATCTGTGTCTTGGATTGGAATAGTCATTTTTCAGCAAAATTAAAGGGTTTCTGCTTCAGATTGGAGCTGTAACACAACACAATTAAGGTCTCGACTATAAAACAGCTTAGTGAGATCTACAACATTAGTTTAACAACGGTTTAATCGCGAACAGATTAAATGTTTTTGATCCTCATGCTATTTCTCCTGAAGTGAGAAAGGGTGATGAGGATCAAAAAAACAGTAGCCCAAATTAGAGGGGTGACAACCTAAATGATTCAATGATGGGTAGATGCTCTGTATCGAGAGTGTAGATCTAATCAGCTTACCAACATTCTATCTTGAACGAGTAGATCGATCGCTATAGCAGTAGATCAGATATTTAATCTAGCATAGAAAGCTGATTGAGCCAGCAGAAGTACCTGCACATTCAAAAAACCTACCCAATACTATAGCACTATTGGCTCTCAACTCCGGGAATTGAGAGGGTTAATACCAGATCAGAGCCCATTGAAAATCAGTCGCTTGAGTCGATAACAATGAACTTGATACTGAGCAATATCCGTGAAATCCCTGAAATCTCATCACAAGAAAGACGGTAAACTAAAGAAAGAATAAATTACTGTAACTATTAGATTTAAACGCATCCTGTAAAATGACAAACAGAGTAGATTTTTAAATCAAGTGAATTTTCTGATTGAGATCAAATCCTTAAAGCCTAGCTTACTTCCGCTGAAAGTATAAATCAAATCAGCTCATGCCCATTAACCCTCTAAATTCCTTTTTTAGCAAAATCCTGGCTAAAGTTCCATTACAGGTTGCTCTCACGGTTCCTTTAGTTGTACCTATAGTAGGAGCTGTTAGCCTTGTGGGCTATTTATCCTTTAAAAGTGGACAAAAAGCTGTTCATAATTTGATTATTAATTTAGGAGAAGAAATAGCCGATGAAATTGAATATCATTCTTACTATTATCTAGAAAAACCCCATCAAGTTCATCAAGCAATATTATCAGCTATTTATAATAAAGATATTAGTCTTAATAATTACCGCCAACTGCAATGTTACTTTTGGGAAAGTGTGAAACAGCCCGACTTGATTAGTCATCTGGGAATTGGAAAACCCAACGGAGATGTGATTGCCGTTGAAAAAATATTTGAGAATTCATCAGATATTTTAGTGAAAATTCGAGATCAATACAGTAACTTAGAACGAGAAACTTATACTCTTGATAGTCAATGTAATCTTGTAAATTTAATTAAGACAACTCCCTATGACGCTCGCGACCGTCCTTGGTATCAAACGGCAATCGCTACAGGAAGACCGACTTGGAGTCCTTTTCATCTCTCTGCTTCTAAATCACGACTCGAACTGAGTGCCGTTACACCCATTTATACTTCTCAACAAGAACTTTTAGGGGTTTTATATAGTGAAGTGACCTTAGATCGTTTTGCAGCTTTTCTACAAAACTTAGATATTAGTTCTTCAGGTCAAGCATTTGTGATAGAACGCTCAGGAAATTTAATTGCTTCAACCGCAGAGTCAGCCACTAAGTTGTCCGATGGTAAACTAACAAGAAAAGTGATTCATCAAAGTGACAGCCCTCTGATTCAGTCTGTCTCTCAAGAGATTCTAGAAAAGCTAGGGGCTTTTGAAACCATCACTCGAAATCAAGATTTTACTCTCAATTTTTTAGGAGAGAAGCACTTAATCTATATCACTCCTTTACAAGATGTTAGAGGTTTAGATTGGTTAATTATAGTGGTCATTCCTGAAGCCGATTTTATGCAGGAAATTCGAGCCAATACTCACACTACTTTTCTATTATGTCTGTTTACAGTACTGGTTGCTATTCTATTTGGTTTAATGACAACTCGATGGGTGATTCAACCCATTCTGCATCTCAATCAAGCAGCTAAAAACCTCACCGATCATCACTGGAAGCAAACAAATATTAACTTAGAACGTTCAGATGAGTTAGGAGAATTAGCGGAGTCCTTTAACCAAATGGCAAAACAAATTCGGCAATCTTTTGTTGATTTAAAGTCGATGAATGTTGCCTTATCTGCCAGTGAGCGGCGGCTCACACAATTTCTAGAAGCTGTTCCGGTTGGGGTAGCAGTGTACGAGCCTACAGGGAACCTTTATTACGCCAATCAAACAGCACAGAAGTTATTAGGAATTACCATTAGTCAAGATATAGAAACTCGTGATTTTTCTCAAGGATATCCCATCTATCAAGCGGGAACGCATCAGTTATATCCTCAGGACAGTTTGCCAATTATTCAAGCTTTAAACGGACAACAAGTTTATGTTGATGATTTAGAAGTTCATCAACCGCAGCAAGTCATTATGCTGGAAGCCTGGGCCACTCCAATTGAGGAAAAATCTAAGAAAGTCATTTCTGCTATTGCTGCATTTCAGGATATTAGTGAGCGAAAACAATCAGAGTTTCTCTTTGCAGAACAGTCTAAGCTGGCTCAATTTAACTCAGATGTAGGGATAGCATTAACTCAAAATCATACCCTGAATGAAATCCTATATTGCTGTACTGAAGCAATGGTTCAACATCTCAATGCTGCCTTTGCTCGCATCTGGTTTTTAAACTATAAAGAAAATCTGCTAGAACTCCGAGCCAGTTCAGGGTTATATACTCATCTTAATGGTGCTCACAGTCGTATTCCAGTTGGAAAATTTAAAATTGGCTTAATTGCAGAAGAACGAAAATCTCATGTTACTAATAATGTACTAGAAGATGAACGGGTTGGAGATAAAGACTGGGCAAAACGGGAAGGGATGGTGGCTTTTGCCGGATATCCATTAATGGTGGAACAAAAAATAGTGGGAGTCATTGCCATGTTTTCTCGGCAAAAATTACCTGAAATACGCTTACATGGTTTGGAACTTGCCGTTAATACGGTTGCTCTTGCGATTGAGCAAAAAATTTCAGAACAGTTATTAGCAGAATCTAATAAAAATTTAGAAAAACGAGTTAAAGAACGAACGGCTGAATTAGCAGTTGCCAAAGAAAAAGCCGAGGTTGCAAATCTTGCAAAAAGTACTTTTATTGCTAACATGAGTCATGAACTCCGTTCTCCTCTCAATGCTATTTTAGGTTTTGCCCAAGTGATGACTCGTTCTCAAAAATTATCTCAAGAAGATCAAGAAAATATTGGAATTATTGCGCGAAGTGGGGAGCATTTACTGACATTAATTAATCAAGTTTTGGATTTGTCTAAAATTGAGGCTGGGCACATCACATTAAATAAAACAAATTTTGATCTGCATCAGTTACTCGATGATTTAGAAGATATGTTTCTGCTGAAAGCAGATGAAAAAAAACTACAGCTCATTTTCGAGCTTCATTCAAATCTACCCCGATATATTTGTAGTGATGAAGTTAAACTTCGTCAAGTTTTAATTAATTTACTCAATAATGCTTTGAAGTTTACAACAGAAGGAGGGATCTGCGTGCGTGTTTCCCCTGAGACGAATCTGAATAAAGAATATCTGACGAATCATTCAAATCAAGTGACTCTTTATTTTGAGATAGAAGACACTGGCCCTGGAATTGATCCAGAAGAACTGGATAGTTTATTTGAGGCATTTGTTCAAACTCAAACGGGACTTCAAGCTCAAGAAGGCACGGGATTAGGCTTGCCGATTAGTCGTAAGTTTATTCACCTCATGGAAGGAGAAATTCAGGTTCAATCTCAAGTCGATGTAGGGACTATTTTTAAGTTTAAAATCAATGTAGAAAAAACAACTGAAAATGAGGTGAATACCTACACTGAAAAACGTCGGGTGATCGGCATAAAACCCTGTCACTGTAAAACTCAATATCGAATTTTGGCAGTTGATGATAAACCACTCAATCGTCAACTCTTAGTGAAGTTACTGACGCCCCTCGGCTTTGCCGTTAAAGAGGCTTGTAATGGTCAAGAAGCAATTGACCTTTGGCAAGAATGGAAACCTCATTTGATCTGGATGGATATGCGAATGCCGGTAATGGATGGGTATGAGGCAACTCGGCGAATTAAATCAACCACTCAAGGTCAAGCGATCGCAGTGATTGCCTTAACAGCAAGTGTATTTGAAGAAGAAAAAGCGATCGTTTTATCGGCGGGTTGTGATGATTTTATGCGTAAGCCGTTTCGAGAGGTAGAAATTTTTGACATGATGAGTAAACATATTGGGGTGCAATACATCTATGAAAATTCAAATTCAGAGCGTCATTCAATACGAGTCCAGGAGAATGATTCAAAAATTATGGCTGCTTTATCTGCTTTATCTCCCAGCTTGCTAGAAAGACTTAAGCAAGCTATTTTGAGAGCAGATTTAGAGTTAATTGAACCTATAATTGAAACAATTCAGCAATCTAATCCATGGTTAGCAAACACACTAAAAGATTACTTTGATAAGTTTGAATATCAAACAATTTTAACACTACTGAGTAAAATTTAAATCCAGGAGGAACATCATGATTTTAACACAAACTGAGACCTATAAAGGAGACATACTGGCGGTTGATGATACACCCGAAAACTTAAGATTATTAACGAATTTATTACGAGAATATGACTACAAAGTCCGACCTGTTCCCAATGGAAGTATGGCTCTATCTGTCATAGAAATGTCAGCGCCTGACTTAATCTTGTTAGATATTATGATGCCAGACATGAATGGTTATGAAGTTTGCTCAAAATTAAAACAAATTCCTGAATATGCCCATATTCCAGTTATTTTTATTAGTGCAATTGATGATATGATTGATAAAATTAAAGCTTTTGAAGTGGGAGGGGTTGATTATATTACTAAACCTTTTCAAGTCGAAGAAGTCTTGGCTAGAGTTGAAGCACACCTAAAGATTCATTTACTGCAAAAAAGTTTGCAAGATAAAAATCATGAGCTTGAGTC
>CAYNXM010000159.1:0-18800 GCA_964401105.1 uncultured Lyngbya sp.
TCTCCTTCTGTAGAACTTCCACTATTTTGAGGATCGCTATCAGACCAATATTTTAAATGTTTAATCCCCGCTTTTCGTTCAGCCGCAGAGGATGCTAACTGCGAACGTGCATTACGATAAGAATCAGCTAATGTCGGGGTATTAATTGCTAACTCATGAAGTTCTAAAATTCGGGTTTCTAGGGATTGAGCAATATCTTTTAATTGAACTAGAATATCCTGTGGCAGTGGAGACTGTTGCTGATATAGGGAAGCCATAAAAGCTTTGAGAATTAAGGTTTCTGCGTCTTTCATTGATGGAGTCCAGAAATTGTAAAAGCCGCCCAATAATAGGGATGAGAATAGGGTTGATTTTCTTCAAGTTTACTAATTCGTAACTGCTCATCTTCTAGAGCCAGTTGTAATGCTTTCTGTTCTGATAATTGAGTAATTGCATCCTGAATAGAGTTTATCAAATCTTCGTGAGTTGCGCTTTTTAACCAAGTTTGAGCATTTTTAAGCGCGGTTGGGGGTAGTTGTTTAGCTTGGAGATTCTGATAAAATTGCCGCATAAATAACATCGTAGCAGCAGATTCAACTGTCCAGAGGGTACTCACAACGTAGGTAACCCCGGCTTTGAGAAATGCACTCACCAAGCCAACATATTCATCGGTAATGGTTTGGTTTCCGGTAACTGCGGTTTCGCAAGCCGCCAAGCAAACGAGACGATATGAACTTAAGTCTAAATCTTTGATGTCCAACAGCGTCAGTTTTTCTGTGCCACTCAAGAATAAACAAGATTTCGCCGGGTTAAGACTATTGTAGGCTCCATGTCCGGTAAAGTGAAAGATATCGTGAGACTGGCTCAGCGCCGCCTGAACCGCTTCACAGGTAATCTGTTGCGTTTGATCATTTTCATCTTCAATATAGGTGTGTTGGCGGTATATCTGGCGAATCAGAGCCGCTTCAACTTCAGCAAAGGGGAGTGAAACGTCATTGCCGTTAAGATGGGGTTGACTTTTAGGATTTTCTACTATTAACAGCTTGGAGAGTTGGGACTCTGTCGGTGTTTGCTGGAGGGCAAGATAGGCGCTGGGAAGATAGCTACAGGTATAATTTTCAAATAGGCTATGCAGGGGAAACCGATGTAAATCTCGGTGAGGGATTAAGATAAGATTTTGAATCGAATGATTTTGTAGAGTATCTTCAATAGCAGTAATATTTAGAATTTGACGCAGAGAGTCTAATCTATTCTGCATTTTTCTCCGCCAAGAATGATCTTTGTTGCCGCTTTCCTTTTTAGAACTACTATAAGTTGTATAATCATCATTCCATGCTGTTAACCAGTTTTCCCAGTCCAGCAGTTGCAGTAGAGAAGCCGGACGTTGATCATTTTCTGCTGGTACTGTAGCAGATTCTATTAATATGGGATTAGGTTGATCCGCTAGTAACACAAACGTTGTCAACGCAGCCGGACTCAGATGCCAATACACTATAGCCGTTGTAGGATTAAGCAGGGTTTGAATTTGGCTATATTCAATTTCTGGTATTTCTTCTATTCCTAATAACCACCGCAAACAAATATTTTTCCCTTCTTCGGCTAACGTTAAAGCTTTTACAAAATTTTCTGACTGAACTTTAATATCAACCGTTAACTGATTAAAACTAGCATATTTAAGCGCAAGTTTTCTTTTACTATATTCTGATCTTTTAGGATTTGCTAATGTTCGCTTTAATACTTCTGTTCCATCCCGCTGTAGCTGCTGTACTTCCTGAATTTCTTTTAAATTGAGTAAAACTCGAATTAAATCTTTTACAACTTCCAGATATAATTCTGTAAATTTTGGAGGTTGAAGTGTTAATAATGCGGTTTTGTAACTGTTTTCAGCTTGTCGCCAATAATCCCAAGATGATTTGAGTCGAGATTCAGCTTTCTGTCTGCCTTTAAAGTATTTTGCGTTGCCAATTCTATGATGTAAAAATCCCCAACCTTCTGGATGTTTATCTCGATGAATAAATTCAAGTCCAGCACGATAGCTTGCGAGTTCTCCTGGATAGCCTCGTTTATTTAGTTCAGAATTGAGTTCTTTAGTATGCAGAAAAGGTACATAGCCTCTTGAATTTCCAGCAGCAATACCTCGGTTACTCCAGGCTTCATGGTAATCGAGTTTAATTTCTATAGCTTTATCAAAAGAATGAATCGCTTCTTCATGTAGTCCTAACTTATCCAATGCATTACCTCTATTATTCCAAGCATCATGATCATCTGGTTTGATTGCTAATGCTTTATCATAGGAATCAATCGCTTCTTCGTATCGTTCTAAATCATACAGTGCAATGCCTCGTCCATTCCAGGCTTCATATTTATTCGGCTTGATTTCAATCGCTTTATCGTAGGAAGCGATCGCTTCTTCGTATCGTTCTAAATCATACAGTGCATTGCCTCGGTTATTCCAAGCTTCATGATAATCCGATTTAATTTCTAATGCTCTGTCATAAGAAGTAATCGCTTCTTCGTATCGTTCTAAGCCACACAATACAGCGCCTCGATTGTTCCAAGCATCATGATCATCTGGTTTAATTTCTAATGCTTTATCATGGGAATTAATGGCTTCTTCGTATCGTTCTATTTTTCCTAGTGCAGCACCTTGGTTACTCCAAGCCTCATAATAACTTGGGTTGATCGTTATTGATTTTTTAAAGTAATCAAGAGCTTGACTGTATTGTTCTAAGTCGCATAGTACAATTCCTTTTCCATCCAAAGCTTGATAAAAATCTGGTTTTATTGCTATTGCTTTATTAAAAGAATAAATTGCTTCTTCATATCGTTTTAATTCTCTCAGTGAGACACCTAAAGTGTGCCAAGCTTCATGATAATCTGGTTTAATTTCTAATGCCTTTTCAAAGAAAATGATAGCTTCTTTGTATTGTTTTAAATTAGATTGTGCAACACCTTGATTATGCCAAGCTTCATGGTGGTCTGGTTTGATTTCCAGAACTTTTTTAAAAGAATTAATGGCTTCTTCATATCGTCCTAAATGATCACACAGTATAATGCCTCTCCAATGCCATGCTTCATAATAACTTGGCTTAATTTGTACTACTTTGTTATAGGAATAAAATGCTTTTTCATATTGCTTAATTTTTAAAAAAGCACCACCTCTATTATACCAAGCTAGGTAAAAATCCGGATTAAGTTGTACTGCTTTATGTTTAGTATTTATTGCTTTGTCATAAGAAGTAATAGCTGCCTCATATAATCCTAAATTACTCAACGCATTTCCCTGCTGAAGCAAAGTGTTAAATTCATTTGAATTATTTTTCATTTCGCTAATCTCTGAACTTTAACTTTTATTTCTGTAAAATGGTTTACATATTTTCGTGAATTGCACCCATTGAAAGAATTAACGATTAACTTTTTGACTCACTAACTCAATTTTTCGAGTAAAATAATCCTCTTTATATTTTAACTGATTTGCCAACTTCAATCCTTGCTGAAAAGCGGATAATGCTTGGGGATAAGCTTGTTTCTCTAAATAAATTTCTCCTATTTTATCATAACTGCTCATCATCCCAATCCAATTATAGGATTGCTGATAAATTAATAGTTGGGCTTGATATAATTCTAAGGCTGCATCTTTTTGATTTTGAGAACGATATAATCTGCCTAACTGTTCTAAGGCATCGCTGGCAATCACATATTGTTGAATGGCGGTAGAAAGTTGATAGGCTTCTTGATAGTTTTGTGCCGCTTGCTGATATTGTTGAAGCTGTTCGTAGTTTTTCCCTATACTGAGTTTTAACTTAGGAATTTTGGGTAAATTTTGTTGCTGAGAATAATAACCGACAATCCTTTCTTGGGATGCGATCGCCTGCAAATATTCTTCCATTTGTTCATAGACAAATGCTAATTGTTCTAAGGTTTTAATTTCACTGGGGGGCGGGGTTGTATTATTTTCTGTTTGGGGTTGACTAATAACTGGTATGGGTAATTTTCCTTGTTGTCGCAATACGCTAATTTGTTGTTGTAGCGTTAGTAGTTCTTCGTAGCTTTTCGCAGCTTGGGAATAATCTAACCAATTTAAATAGACTTGAGAAATTTGACTGAGTGCCTGCTCTTCAATTAGAATTTCATCCTGTTGACGCGCTCTTTCTAATAAAGTTTGATAACTTTCTAGGGCGGAATCTTTTGCGGCTAATTCTTGAAAGGCTAATCCTAAATTTTGTAAGATTTCTTGATTTAATTCTGATTCAGATTGAACTTGTTGTAAAATTTGCTGTAATCGTTCGGTAATAAATTTAGCGTAGAGTTGTTGATTATTATTAATGGCAATTCTACCCACCCGACGCAATGCTGCAATTTCTGGTAATATTCCAAAATAACGCCGTAATCGTAATTCTCGCATCCATAAGTTTAAGGCAGCAATTGAATTTCCCGCTGCTAATAAAGCGGTTGCTTCTGTGTTAAGCTGCTCAATCGCAGGAATCAGTTTTTCTTGTTGCGTTGGACTGAGAAATTGACCTTCTGGCGGTGGATTGGGTAATAATAGATCGGGTTTATTGCTATTGAGAGGATTGGGAGAAAATTCATCTAACAGCGGTTGATCTGTGGCGGTAGATTCTTCTGTTGATTTAGATTCCTGAGCCAATATTGCAGTATTATCCCATGTGAGTAGGATAATTAAACTCAGGGGAATCCAGCGACTCCATTT
The DNA here is from genome assembly GCA_964401105.1 of uncultured Lyngbya sp. Lineage (GTDB taxonomy): Bacteria > Cyanobacteriota > Cyanobacteriia > Cyanobacteriales > Microcoleaceae > JAAURB01. The sequence continues at coordinate 4,691 of CAYNXM010000159.1, forward strand.
TATAGGGATTCGTTGCTCAGCCATAGATGAAAATCTTCTCTACAATTAAAGAACGTGAGTGAGACGGAATTTCAAACAGACCTCACCCCTAGCCCCTCTCCTATGAAGAGAGGGGGAAGTAATACCTATTTTCTTATGAAAAATGTTTGGGTGTAGTCCAATAAGCATTTTTAGGTGTTTTTCAGTATTCCCCTCCTACCAGGAGGGGTTAGGGGAGGTTAATCAATTCACGTTAAAGAATATTGTAGTCTGTCGAACTTGCGTCTGTTCAGACAACTTGCAACCTCTGGGCAAATCTGAAAAGATAAGGTTAAGTTAACTTCAGTTGTGATATTAATATTACCTGTGACCCTTTCCTCTCAGTCTGAATCTGCCTCTGATTCTCCGTCCCATGTTGAGGATGATAATTTATCTACACCTCAAACCGATAAGCCAACAGTGTCTACCCTAGACACACCGAAACGTAAACCCAAGCCTTGGGGAATTTTTACCTCGACATTTGTTACAATTTTTCTGGCTGAAATTGGCGATAAAACCCAGTTGACCACCTTGCTAATGACAGCAGAGTCTCATAAACCTTGGATTGTGTTTTTGGGGGCAGGTAGCGCTTTAGTCACCACTAGCTTTTTAGGGGTTTGGGTGGGACGATGGCTGGCGCGGCGTATTTCTCCCCAAACCTTAGAACGAGCGGCTGGAATTACGTTATTGGTGATTGCGTTATTATTAACTGTGGAAGTATTGTACTAAATGGATTTTCAACTGTTAGGATTAAGCTTTATCGCGGTGTTTTTGTCGGAATTGGGGGACAAAAGTCAAGTGGCTGCGATCGCTCTGAGTGGAACTTCTAAGTCGCCTCGTGCTATCTTTTTAGGAACGGCCTTAGCCTTACTGTTGGCCAGTTTAATTGGGGTGATTATTGGGCAAGGCATGGCGGAAGTGATGCCGACTCGTTTCGTTAAAATTGCGGCGGCGGTTGGCTTTGCTATTATGGGTATTCGTTTAGTGTTTTTCCCCTCCGAGATAGAAGAGGAGTAAGGTAGAGGCGTTATATATAACGCCTGTACGGTAGAGAGGTTATATATAACGTCACGACAGGAGTCAAAAAACCTGACTATAATTTAAAAACACTTATGACTGATGACTCAATTCATACCCTGTTTTATCTGTTGATGCTTTTTGTGTTAGGATACCAATAGGGATTCTCAATCAATTATTAGAGTGAAGATGCTGTCTCAATTTCGTCGTACGGTAATGTTTTCTGGAGTAGTGATAACAGCCTTACTGGTGGCGATCGCTTCTATTGTATTCTCAGGACATCAGATGAATCGTCTGATAGCGATTGTGTTTCCATCTACTCCTAATACTCCTATTCGGCAACTCTGGCAAACTCCTGAATCTACCTCAACTGTGAGTTTAAATCAAGTTTCTAATGGGTTAAGTTCAGCTTGGATCGCAACACAGTCAGCTCATACTATTTTGACTCAAAATCACCAAGATGGTTTGTCGGCTTGTAACTGTCCGGTCTGTCAAGGCATTACTGTTTAATCAGGTTGAGTCAGGGGCAAAAAAACTGTTACGGTTGTGCCCTGGTTCACTAGACTCTGGATCTGAATTTGACCGTGATGATGACTAACAATAGCCGAAGCGATCGCTAAGCCTAAACCCGACCCTGAGGCTTGGCGATAACTGCGTGCCGGATCAACTCGATAAAAGCGATCAAAGATTTGGGGTAAAGCTTCCGGAGGAATTCCACAACCGCTATCTTGAATCGTAATTTGCAATCCGTCAAACTTATAAATCGCTGGTTTTTCTGCGGTGTCAACGGTGTTAACAACAGATGAAATGCGTTGACCTTTTGAAATCGGTTGCAATGTTACTTCCACAGTACCATGAGCGGGAGTATATTGCAATGCATTGCGTAGTAAATTGGTTAATAATCTCACCAGTTGATCCCAATCTGCGGTGAGGGTAAACATCTCTTCCGTTGCCTCAAACTCAGATGGATCGAGGAATTGTAGGGATAAGTTAATTCCTTTGGCGGTGGCGATCGCGGTTTGTTCTTCGATCACCTCCATCAGTAACCCATCTAAAGGCACTTCTGTCCATTGAGATTGAATTATACCACTATCCTGTCGAGCGAGAAACAGTAGATCTTCAACTAAACTCCCCAAGCGTCGAGTCAGACGTTCGATCACCTGTAGCTGTTGCTGTTCGTTAGAATTGAGATGGGGTTCGGCTAAGGCTACTTGAACGTTCGTTTGAATGGTAGCAATTGGATTTCGTAGTTCATGGGAAGCATCGGCGGTAAACTGTTTGAGGCGTTGATAAGAGACTTCAACCGGTTCAATGGCTAACCCGGATAAAAACCAACCAATCGCAGCAATTGCAATCAGTGCGATCGCGCCTCCCCAAATTAAGTCTAGCAGTAATTGACGAATCGGTTTAGTCACTTCAAACCAAGGATGACTCACTCGTAAATATCCCAATACTTGACGGCCGACTTCGACCCGAGTTGTGACTTGTCGGAGTAAAATTTCTTGAGGTAAGCTCAATACAGGGGTAGAGTTAGATTGTTTATCGTTCAGTAAAGACCACTGATGACTGATTAACCGGACGGTTTCCCCAATTGGACTGGGGTGTAAGGGGACTTCTAACGGTTCAGAAAGGGTAGACCACAGTAACTTCCCGGTTGGACTAAACCATTCGAGATCGATGTGGTCATCATCAACGGCATCTGTTCGTAAGTTATTGCCAAAACTTGCTTCTATATTCACTTGGAATTGAGGGAAAGATTCAATATCCTCAACAGATGTTGACTCAATCACTAATGATCTTTCTACCACTTCTACAACGTGCTTTAGGGTGTCATCAATCCGTTCGATTAATGTTGTGCGAACATACCAATAAGAACTACAGGTAAATAGTAGTAATAATACTGCTGTAACGGCAGTATACCAAATTGCTAAGCGGCGACGAGTGGCTTGAAACAATAGTTTAGAGTTGAATTAGAAAGATTGAAACATTACGGAGCGAGTCTAATGTGATACAAAACAATCTTACCGCAAATCACCTGTGTTAGATCTAGATCACACAAACCCATAGATCGGGTTGATCTGAGAGGATCAACAGGACTGCTTCGCCTAATCAACAAAGCTAATATTTCAATGAATCCTTTAATTCAATTACAACCCTCTTCCGTTAGTTCAAGCGATCGGTTATTGCAAGGCATCGCCCTAGGAACAAATTGTTTACTCACTATTACAGATTACTATCAATCGGTTCAAGCCGCCCTCAAAGCCCTGGGTCCGGCGACTGGGGTTGATCGAATTTATATCTTTGAAAATCATCCTCATCTCATTACTAAAGAGTCTGTTTTTAGTCAACGTTGGGAATGGGTTAAACCTGGGATTAAACCTGAAATTGATAATCCCGAATTGCAGAATATTTCTTATTCGGAAGTTCTGCCGCGTTGGTATGAAACTTTAGCTAAAGGTGAACCCATTGTCGGATTAATTAAATATTTTCCCGCTTCGGAAAGACTGTTGCTTGAGCCTCAAGAGATTTTATCTATTTTAGTGGTTCCTATTTTTATTAAAGATCTGTTTTGGGGATTTACAGGGTTTGATAATTGTCAGTGGGAACAGGATTGGACACAGAATGAAATTGCCGCTTTACAAGCTATTGCGGGTACTATTGGGGGAGCCATTTCTCGCCGTAAAGCCGAAGTAGAATTACAGCAGTTAAACCAAGAGTTAGAGTTAAGAGTAGAACAACGAACAGCAGAAATGAAAGAGGCTAAAGAAGCCGCAGAAGTTGCGAATAAGGCAAAGAGTGAATTTTTGTCAAACATGAGTCATGAGCTTAGAACACCCTTGAATGGTATTTTAGGTTATGCTCAAATTCTCAAGCGCGATCGCAATCTCAGTCCCTGTCAAGCTGATGGTTTAGAGATTATTCAACAAAGTGGCAATCATCTCTTAACTCTAATTAATGATATTCTGGATTTATCGAAAATTGAAGCTAGAAAAATGGAGTTATATCCCCACGAGCTTCATTTTCCTAACTTTATTGATAGCGTTATTGGTATTGTTAAAATGCGAGCGCTTGAGAAAAATATTCTCTTTAACTCTCAACTTGATTCCCATTTACCCCTCGGAGTTAAAGCGGATGAAAAACGATTAAGGCAGGTGTTACTAAATTTACTCGGAAATGCTATTAAATTTACCGACCAAGGATTAGTAAGGTTAAAAGTAAACTGTCACAATTCAGTGATTAAACCTGCAACTAATAATCTGAATCAACCCCTCAAAATTCGGTTTGAAATCAGCGATACTGGGGTCGGAATTAGCTCTGAACAACTCGATCAGATTTTTCGACCTTTTGAACAGGTGGGAGAGGTGAAACGTCGGGCAGAAGGAACGGGATTGGGATTAGCAATTACCCGACAGTTGGTGGAATTAATGGGGGGTCAATTACAAGTTGAAAGTGTAATTAATCAAGGATCAACGTTCTGGTTTGAAGTCAGTTTTCCCATCACTCAAACCCCTGTTGAAGTGCCGTCTCAGCCGATGGGTTATATTGTCGGATATCAAGGTCAACCCCGTACAATTTTAGTGGTTGATGATAAATTAGAAAATCGTTTAGTCCTACAAAATATGCTAGAACCCTTAGGATTTCAAATTGTTCTGGCAGAGGACGGTCAGCAAGAAGTTGACAAGGCTCAATTGATTAAACCGGATTTGATTTTAACAGATTTAGTCATGCCGATTAAAAGTGGGTTTGAGGCAATCAAAGAGATTCGTAGAATTCCTCAAGTGAAAAATATTCCTATTATTGCAGTTTCTGCTAGTGTTTTAGATCTCGATCAAAATAAAAGTAAAAATGCCGGTTGCAATGGTTTTTTGCCTAAACCCGTAGACGAACAACAATTATTAGATACTCTTCAGGAATACTTTAATTTAGAATGGATTTATGAACCGAAAGATCAATCCGAAAACAATCAAGAATTATCTCATGTATCAGACTCAAAAGGTTGGGTTATTCCGCCCCAAAAAGAGCTAGAAGTTTTATATGAGTTAGCATTGTTTGGCAGTATGAGAAAAATTAAAGAAAGAGCGACTTATCTAGAAGAACTTAATCCAAAATTTATTCCATTTTCTAGCAAAATTAAGGAATTTACCCAAAATTTTCAAGCAGAGAAAATTATCGAATTTATGGAAGAATACATACTCCAGTCCTCAAACAGCTAAATTTGAACTGGTGCACATTTTATGATAGGATTGAATAATATGCTCGGTGACCTGTGCCACCGTCAGATTATCCGTCTGAATTTCAATGGCATCAACGGCTTTTCGCAATGGCGCGATCGCTCGATTACTATCTTTTTGATCCCGCAATGCGATATCTTGTTGCAATTGTTCTAGGCTAATTTCAGTTTGACCTTTTTGTTGCATTTCTAGCAGGCGACGTTGTGCTCGTGCCTCCACAGAAGCGGTTAAAAAGATCTTTAATTCTGCATCCGGAAATACATTAGTCCCAATATCTCGCCCTTCTGCCACTAAGCCACCTTGACGACCATAAGCGCGTTGTTGTTGCACTAAGGCTTGACGTACCGTATTTTGAGCTGAAATGGCAGATACATCAGCCGTCACTTCTGGGGTACGAATGGCCTCTGTCACCTCATGACCATTAATTTTAACTTGCAATTGCCCATCTTGCGGGATTAGCTCAATTTGGCATTGATCCACTAATTCTGCAATAGCGGGTTCATCCTCAATCTCAATTCCTGACTGTAATACTAACCAAGTGACCGCTCGATACATTGCCCCAGTATCAAGATACAATAACTCTAATTGTTTTGCAAGATTGCGAGTAACAGTGGATTTTCCAGCCCCTGCTGGCCCATCAATGGCAATAATCGGTTGACGATTCCGTAAAATGAGATTATCAATTAACCGCGTTTGACCGAGATGAGCTGCGATCGCGAGTAACCCTGTTTCTTCGACTTGAGATAATGATTCGAGGGTTATAGGATCGACTAATTCTAAATATTCTAACTGAACTTCTGGAACTGTTTCTAATGTTTTTAATACCGCTATTTTAATCGCAGTTGCCGTTATTTTTCCTTGTGAAAATCTCTCATAACCTTGACTTAATGCCTGATATAATATGCTGGCTTTCTCTTTTTGTTCAGGAGTTAAATATTGATTGCGAGAACTATAAGCTAACCCAGAAGGTTCACGGTAAATCGGACAAGGAATTATTTCTATCGGCCAGTTTAGCTCGGCAACCATCCGTTGAATAATCGTTAATTGTTGAGCATCTTTTTGACCAAAATAAGCCCGATTGGGTTGTACAATATTCAGTAACTTTGCCACAATTGTTGTGACTCCTTGGAAGTGTCCCGGACGAGACTGACCGCATAATTTAGAGGTGAGGAAGTCTGGGGAAACAACAGTGGTTTGATATTTTAAATCAGAGGTATCTGAAGGAGAATTATTTAGAGAATATCCAGGAGCAAAAAGTTCTTCAACACTAGGGGCAAACACCACATCAACCCCGGCTTGTTGGCATTTTTCTAAATCTTGTTCTAACGGACGCGGATATTGCTGAAAATCTTCTTTCGGCCCAAACTGAAGGGGATTAACAAAAATACTAACAATAACTTGCTCTGTTTCTATTCTAGCCCGTTTGATCAGGCTGAGATGACCAGGATGTAAGCCTCCCATTGTCGGCACCAAACCTACTGTCATCGTAGAAGAATGGGCGCGGGAAGCGTTTAGATAGCAGTGCAAAGCCGCAATAGTTTTGAAGACGCGCATAGTTCAGTTAATTTTGAGTATCGGCAGTTGCTCCCGTTATTATACCGATGCACAGGCAATCGGGAAGAGTATTTTATCATTACTATTTCCTATTTCTTAGTATAACAACTGTTGGAAGACTTGATACATTTCTTGGGCTAATTTACGAGGGTTCCATAATGGGGCGAGGGTTTGAGGTTGTTTGGCTTGGGCTAAATGGGCACGAATTTGATACCTTAAATTAGGGTTTTGTCCGAATTGAATACCAAGGGCAGTATATTCTTCCCAACTCCAAGCCACGCCCATATCTAAATTAACGGCTTTGAGAAAAGCATAACCCATGCGAGACAAATATTGTTCTCCGGCGCGAGTGACAACGGGAATTGTTGACCACAACGCCTCTAAATTATGGGTACCGCCATTATAAGGATAAGAATCTAATAAGACATCAGCGACTTCATAAATAGCGCGATGTTCTTCTTCTGTTTTTGTCAGGGCAATAAATAGAATTCTTTGGGAATTGACTTGATATTTTTCACAGGCTTGATCATACATTTCTCGTATCACTTTATGATCTCCTTGTCCTTTACGAACTAGAATACTATCGGGAACAGCTTGTAGAATTTTTATTTGGGCTTCTATCATTTTTTGATTCATTTTTCGCCCAGGTGCAACACATAAATACATGAGTTGATCTGTACGAACCCCCATTTCTTGACGGACAGATGTCTGATTGACTGGGCGACGAGAAAATCCTTGAACTGCCATTGCAGTTGTCGGTAAACGGATTAATTTTTCCAGGTAATATTGCTCGACATTTGCAGGATGAGTATATGAGTCGCAAAGGAAGTAGTTATTTTCCGAAGTATAAGGGGCATCAAATCCTAACCAAGAGGCACAAATGGGGGCAGGATGATTATATAAAATGTGGGCATTAACGGGAATTGTAATTGAGTCTAAGTCGATTAAGATATCAATTCTATCCTGTATAATTTCTTGGGTTAATTCCTCAGAAGATGCAAATCCATTGGGATAACGATCTGGCCAATAAAATTTACTCGCCATTTTTTCAAACCGTTGGGTGACTTCATCGGTGGGTAATTGTCCTGTAACATATAAGTGAATATGAGGGGTAATTTGAGTCAGTTCTCGAATTACTGCTTCACTACACCAGCCCACAGAATGACGGCGAAAATGTTTAGATAAAAAGCCGATTCGCAAGGGAGAATTCTCTTGTGTTTGAGGATGATTTTTATAAGATGGAGAAATAGAGAGTTGATTTTGTTGGCGATTCTGATAATATTTTTGAGCAATAAAACGAGTAAATTTTGTATTTTTTTCTAGGCTATCTCTTAGATGAGAAACGGTAAATAAGAGGATTTCATAGATAATATTAATTTCAATAACTGTCAGTTTATGAGTATTTTGATAACAGTATTGTTCGAGTTCTACTAATTTTTCTAAAGCGGCTTGACAAGCCCCAGATTGGGTATAGGCAAAGATATAGGCAATTTTAGATAATATTGGGGCAATTTTACCACAATTTTGGCAATATCGATCGGCAATAGTTCTGGCTTTTGCTAAATTCGTAGAATGACTGAGTAAATCACACAGTTGTTGATAGGCTTCTTTGAAATCGGGCTTTTGTTCAATGGCTTTTTCTAAGTTGGCAACTGCTTCATGAGGTGATTGCTGTTTTTGAATATGGGCTAGCCGACAATATACTTCTGGCCATCTCGGTTGAATTTCTAAGGCTTTTTGATAACTTTTAATCGATTGATTAATATCACCTAGTGTAGAATAAAGATTCCCTAAATTGGCATAGGCTAAAGATTCATTGGGTTGAAGTTTGGCTAATTTTTGATAATGTTGAATCGCCTTTTCATACTGATTATAACGGGCGTAAGCATGACCGGTATGCAGATGTAATTCAGGTAAATCGGGTTGAACTTTAATCGCTTGTTGAAAATATGAAATCGCATTTTGATGCTGTCCTTGCTGGGCGAGAACACAGCCAATATTGGCATAACCTTCGGCAAAATTGGGATCGAGTTTTACAGTGCGTTGATAGCTTTTAATCGCTTCTTGCCATTGTCCTTTGCGGGCTAAAGCATTGCCCATTTCAAAGCTAAATTTGGCATCAACTAAATTGGGTTGAATCTCTAAAGCTTTTTGCCAATTGTCTAAGGCTTCATTTTGTTTTCCTTGGCGTTGATAAAGTTTGCCTAAGTTCCAATAAACAGCAGCTAAATTGGGTTCTATTTTTAAGGCTGTTTGATAATATTCAATTCCCGTGTCAATCTCTGCTAATCTTAAATACATCGTACCTAAATTGACATAAACTTCGGCAAAATTGGGATTAATTTCTACCGCTTGTTGATATGCCCGAATAGCCGATGTAATCTTATTTTGAGTTTGTAAAATATTTCCTAAGGTAATATAAGCCGCCGCAAAATCTGGCTTTAATTTTAAGACTTGATGACAAGTGGCGATCGCTTGCTGATATTGTGCTTGATTTAAATAAACTTCCGCTTGATCATGTAAGGCTTGAACTTCTGGTGAAACTTCTAACTGTGTTTCCTGAGTTTGACTGGGGTTCATCCAAGCCGTTTCCGACTCCGAAGCATCTAAAAGATTGGCTGAAGTTGATTGTTGTTCCGATTGTAATTCAGCCTCTAATAAAGTCCGAGAATAATCAACACTTCCTTGTTCAAATTGTTCTAAGGTTTCAGCCTCAGAATTAAAAGTAAAATGTATAGGTAAAAGTTTCTCTAACTTCTGAGTCGCTTCCGGATGTTGAGGCTGTAACTTTAAGACTTTTTGATAACAGGCGATCGCAGCTTGCCATTGTTGCTGTTGTTCCCAAGCATGGGCTAATTTCAGATGAAATTTTACTTGATCGGGTTGCAGTTCAATTGCGGTTTGATAACAGCGAATTGCTTTTTCTAATTGATTCGTTTGTGTAAAAGCATTTCCCAACATCCAATGAACAATTGCATAATTATTATCAATTTTAACGGTATTTTGATAACAGTTAATTGCTTCAGTGAACCGTTTTTGTTGATAATAAATGCTACCTAAATTAGCGATCGCTTCCGTTAACTGAGGCTGAATATCCAATGCTTGAGTATAAGCCCAAATCGCTAACGGCAATTGATGAGTTTTTTGTAATGCATTACCTACCGCTAAATAAGCAGTTGCAAAATCTGGCTTTAATTGAATTGCTGTTTCCAAAGCAGTAATAGCGGCTTCTAACTGTCCCGCCAATATATAAGCGATCGCCTGCTGTTTATAAGCTTCTGCATTCGTCATGAGTCATTTGTTGTTTGTTAGGCTGTCTGAGATCTCCCTTGACCCTCGATCCCCCCGAAGCTGCACAGGATGGGTCGGATGTTATAGCCCCGCGACTGCGGATGTGGGAGGTATTAAATCCCCTCTTGACCCCCCTCGATCCCCCCTTAGCAAGGAGGGTGGGTCGGATGTTATAGCCCCCCTTAGTAAGGGGTATGGGGGGTGTTATAGCCCCGCGACTTCGGATATGAAAGGCATTAGATCCCTCTTGACCCTTCTTTAGCCGTCCTTACTCAGGGGGGTATGGGGGGTATGGGAGATGTGGAAGTTGGCAAGATATCGGGGAGTAAGAGGAATTTCCCTCTTGTAATCATCTATCCTACCGCGATCTACTCGATCAATTGACCCTGGCACGGTACAGTAGACACTGGCGATTAAAATCGGAATTTAATAAGGAGTTAGTATGAGCCCAGAACAAGATCCTGTCAAGTTAATGAAGCAGCAAGTTGGGAAAGCCGCCGCAGATCGGGTAAAATCAGGTTCTATTATCGGTTTGGGTACCGGGTCAACCACAGCTTACGCTATTCAGTATATCGGTGAACGTCTGCAAAGTGGAGAGATTAAGGATATTAAAGGGATTCCTACCTCATTTCAAGCCTCTGTATTAGCCAAACAATACGGTATTCCCTTAACCACATTAGATGAAGTCGATCGCATGGATGTTGCTATTGATGGGGCAGATGAAGTAGACCCCAATAAAAACTTAATTAAAGGTGGGGGCGCTGCCCATACTCAAGAAAAAATTGTTGATTCTTTGGCGGATCAGTTTATTGTAGTTGTAGATAGTTCTAAGTTGGTCGATCAACTCGGTTCAACTTTTTTACTCCCTGTTGAAGTGTTACCGATGGCGATGACTCCGGTAATGCGGGCAATTGAAAAGTTAGGCGGTAAACCGGAATTACGGATGGGGGTGAAAAAAGCAGGGCCAGTGGTAACCGATCAAGGTAATTTGATTATTGATGTTAAGTATGATGCCATTGATAACCCGGCTGAGTTAGAAAAGAATTTGAATAATATTCCCGGTGTTTTGGAAAATGGTTTATTTGTCGGCGTGGCTGATATTATCCTGGTGGGTGAAATTAACGACGGGACACCGAATGTTCGGGAAATTGCTTAGTTGTTAATGATTTGTCATTGGTCTTTGGTTAGATTTTACTAAAGCCAATGGCAGCAGTTTCTACTCAATTTTATATAAAATTAGGCTAAATATTGATCAAATTCAATTGTCTTTAAACCGTTGCGCTACAGTAGAGAAAAAGACTATTTTTTTATGCTTTTGTAATGCAGATTCTGTGGTTTCGTCGTGACCTGCGTTTAACAGATAATGATATTGTGGCACAAGCTGCCAGTCGGGGTGGGGATATTCTTCCTTGCTTTATTATTGATCCTTGGTTTTACCAACAACCTGATATTAGCCGAATGCGGGTTCAATTTTTATTTGAGTCCCTTGTGGGTTTAGATCGCCAACTCAGACAGGGAGGAAGTCGTTTATACTTATTTGAAGGCAATTCTGTAGAGGTAATGCAAGGGCTGACTCATGAACTTCTACAGTTAGGTCATTCTCCTCGATTATTATTTAATTATGATGTTCAAGTAGAATATGGTCTACAACGCGATCGCATTATTATTGAGTTTTATCAACAGTTGGGTTTAGATTATGATCTGGGTTTAAATAGTTTTATACAGGTTGAAGCAGATAACCGGGAACAATGGCGGGATGAATATTATTCCTATTTACGACAACCGTTACATCCTACACCGACTCAACTTCAAACCCCTGAAATCGAACTCAGTTTAACTCAAATTAGTGTCGATGAATTGCTACAAAAATATAACTCAATTCTACAAAAAAGTTTATTATTTACAGGGGGAGAACAGGCGGCGCAAAACACGCTGAAATCATGGCTCAAATCAAGATACAATGGTTATCATTGGAAGGTGTCTCGTCCTCAGCCCGCTAGTGTGGGAGGGACTTCTCATTTATCAGCTCATTTAGCATTCGGTACGATCTCTACTCGACAAGTTTATCAGCAAACAAAAGCAAAAGCAAATCAACGTTCAGATGATGCTAAAACCCAATTTGCATTAAAGTCTTATCGCGATCGCTTACGTTGGCGCGACAGTGCCAATCAACGATTATATTATTTCCCGGAACTGGCTTATAAAAATTGTCTTCCAGAGTTTAATTCATGGTACAATAATAGTGAATTAACCGGAGAAAAATTAGAGTATTTTCAAGCTTGGCAAAATGGAAAAACAGGCTTTCCTTTAGTGGATGCCAGTCTCAGACAATTAAAGTCGATGGGCTGGATGAACTTTCGGATGCGAGCCATGTGTGCTAATTTTTTAACGGTGATTTGTGGGGTTTCTTGGCATCATGGGGCGCGACATTATATGAATTATTTAGTAGATGGAGATATCGCGATTAACCATTGGCAATGGCAAGCCCAAGCCGGGGCAACCAATCCGTTATCTTCAACCTTTCGGATTTATAACCCGACTAAAAACTTAAAAGAAAAAGATCCTCAATTAAAATTTGTTTATGCTTGGATACCCGAGTTACGCATTTGTAGTGATGAGGAAATCTTTGCAGAAACTGCTTGGAAAAATAGTGATTATCCCGCACCAATGTTAGATTGGTCTCAAGCTAGAAAAGTCAATGGTCAGGTCGTTTCTGACTTGCGTAAAAAAGCAAAAAAACGATTAGAACAAGATCAAGGGATTGAGTATGAACGAGCCATGAAACTTAGCGAAACCATTAGTAAATATTGGCAATATCAGGATAAACGCTATCAAAATTATCAGCAACAACAATAGTATGAAATCATTATTTTTGCTATCGTTGAAAATAATATCTTGAAACTTATAAACTTAAATAAACAGAAACTGATTAACGACTTATGATGCATTATCGACGTTTTGGACGGACTGAATTACCGATGCCTGTTTTTTCCTGTGGCGGAATGCGCTATCAACATAAATGGCAAGATATTAAACCCGGACAAGTCCCAAAAGATAATCAAAAAAATTTAGAAGCCACGATTGCCCGTTCCCTCGAATGTGGGATTAATCATATTGAAACAGCAAGGGGTTATGGTTCATCAGAGATGCAATTAGGTTGGGTTTTACCCAAGTTTCCCCGAGAAAGATTAATTATTCAAACAAAAGTTTCTCCCCAGGAAAATCCTCAAGAATTTCGTCGTCAATTACAACAATCTTTTGAATATTTAAAAGTAGATTATATTGATTTACTCGGAATTCATGGTATTAATACCCCAGAAACTTTAAATCAGGCGATTCGTCCGGGAGGCTGTTTAGAAGTAGCGCGGCAATTTCAAGCCGAAGGAAAAGTCCGATTTATTGGCTTTTCAACCCACGGCCCAACAGATATTATTGTCGATGCCATTGAAACGGATGAATTTGACTATGTCAATCTTCATTGGTATTATATTAATCAAACCAATTGGGCGGCAATAGAAGCAGCCAAACGTCATGATATGGGGGTTTTTATTATTAGTCCTTCTGATAAAGGAGGAAAGCTATATGACCCGCCAGAGAAGTTAGTAAAACTGTGTTCTCCCCTCAGTCCAATGGTGTTTAACGATCTGTTTTGTCTGAGTCATCTGGGGGTTCATACCCTGAGTTTAGGGGCAGCAAAACCCTCTGATTTTGATCAACATTTGAAAGTGATTCCGTTACTCAATCGCTATGATGAAATTTTACCGCCGATTTTAGAACAACTTGAACAAGCGGCGATTGACAGTTTAGGTGAACAATGGTATAAAAATTGGCATTTGGGTTTACCCACTCCCGAAGAAACGCCGAATAAGATTAATATTCCGATTATTTTATGGTTACGGAATTTAGCGATCGCCTACGATATGGTAGAATATGGTAAAATGCGATATAACTTACTCGGAAATGGGGGCCATTGGTTTCCGGGAAATAATGCAGCGGAT
>CAYNXM010000160.1:0-3064 GCA_964401105.1 uncultured Lyngbya sp.
GTTAAATAATTGTTGCCAAATTTAGCATAATAAATTTCATCAAAAACTAGCGTATTAAAACGACTCAGTCCCCAAAATCTTAGAATGAGGGAAATTAAAAAAATACCGATCATTCCGAGATGAAAACCAGAAAGCGATCGCAAAGCGTCTTCAAATAAGAATCGCAAAAACCGTCTATTGAGCCAAGTCATAAGCTAAAATAGAGACATTTAATCAAACGCCTCTATAATGATTTGCTACTAATCAATTATTCTTGAGTACCATTTGTCTCATCAATATTGATCATTTCAACTTCTTGCTGTTGCAATAATTGCCGTTGTTTTTCCCGAAATTGTGTGGCAGCATCTTGAATACTTTGATTTTGCCGCATCTGAATGGCTTCATAATCAATATTAAAGCTACCCTGCTGCGCTTGATGAATCAAGTCAAAAATGGTATTTTGATTTAATCCATCATCAGATTGACCGTCTACATTTCGACGATTAAAATCCCCTAAAGGATCGGTGTTTTCTGAGTATTGTGCTGTACTGGGTTGAGAGAAGATAACAGCACTTATTCCTAAAGCGGTTAAAGTTAACCCAGCCAGTCTCACACCGAATTTAAAATTAGACATTTTTATATCCAATAACTTTAGAAATATTTTAACCCCTCAGATTCCTCCAAGGGGTATAGAATTGTATTAAATTCTCACAGGCTGACAAAACTCTAAGCAAACCGACGGCGTAACAGGGGTTGAATAATTAATAGTGAAACTAACGCAAACCCGGATAACACCAATAATGCCGCCCCAAATGTGACGTTACCAAAGGGGGCTGCCATCACAACACTATTAAAAGCCCAGTCACTATGAATATACAAATAACGAATCGGTTCAATAGCGTAACTCAACGGGTTTAAACTAGCAACCCATTGTAACCAGGTTGGCATAAACGATAACGGCGCTAATGCTGTACTGGCAAATAATAAGGGTAAATTGGTGACAAAAATCACCGCAATGAGTTCAATATGTCCCGGCAAAGCAAACGCCAGCCCTAAACTTAAACCCGTTACTCCTAATACCAACAAAAACACAATTAAGCCAATAATACCCAGTCCGCCAATACCGGGTAAACCTGCCCCCATGAATACCCCAGCCGCAACAATAAACGTGGCTTGAATGAAACTGAGGCTGATGATATATATTGCCGAAGCCAAGACAATCGAAAAGCGAGAGGCAAGGGGCGCAACTAACAGACGGTTGAGAAAGCCAAATTCGCGGTCAAACATCACGGGTAAACCCGCATTTAATGCCCCCGCAAAAGCTGTAAATACAATTACACCCGCCCCGAGGAATTGGGCATAATTATCGGTTTCGCCAAATAAGCCTTTGGGGGCATTTTGAAACAACGCCCCAAATAAGATTAACCACATCAACGGCTGAATAATCCCCGCAATGAGAGTCGAGGGACGACGCTGCAATTGAATAAACAACCGCCGAGTCAAAGCCGTGGTTTCTTGAATAATATCCCCAACTGGGTTTGAAGCTGTTGCCTCTGTCCGGGCTGGAGATAATAAGTCAGATTGAACAGATGGTGTACTACTACTCATACTTAGAATATATAGATTGCTGTAATATTTATATGATAGTGTTGGCTAACGTTGGCTTCAACACAACCTACAAAATCGTGAGGCAATCACGTGTTGCGTGATTCTATATCGCCTTAATAGGAGAAAAGAGTCAAAAAAAAAGGTTATCATTAGACTTGTACTTAAGTATGTACAACTGTCACCATGAATATAGTAAACTTTAGCGAAGCCAGAAACAACTTTAAATCTGTACTAGATCAAGTGGCAAATGATAAAGACTGTACTGTTATTGTTAGAAGAGATGCAGAAGATGCTGTCGTCATGTCTAAAAGCTATTATGACAGTCTGATGGAAACTGTTTATCTGTTAAAATCTCCTGCTAATGCCCAACATTTAGAAGAAGCGATCGCTGAATATAAAACAGGTCAAACACAAGAACATGATTTGATTGATGCGTAGGTTAGCTTGGAGTAGTAAAGCATGGCGAGATTATGTTTATTGGCAATCTCAAGATAAAAAAACTTTAAAAAGAATCAATCGACTGATTCAAGATACTTTATCGAATCCTTTTGAAGGAGTTGGTAAACCCGAACCTTTGAGAGAGAATTTGTCAGGTTTTTGGTCGCGTCGCATTGATACAACTCCGGTGTCTTGTCTATGCTATTGATGATGATTATCTAACTATTATTTCATGTCGCTATCATTATTAAGAGTAATCGGTTATTGCGGGTAAGAAATATAGAAAATATCTTCCCTCAAACAGTCTGTAGCAAATGCAAACACAGCTTGAAGGGCAATCAGATTCAGAGTCAGATAACTGTCTAAAATTTGTTGCTCTGTCCAACATAACAGAAAATAATCCTAAAATGAATTCGACGGATAAGCGTGTCCCTCTAATTACAGGCTTTCCCAATAGGATATTTGGATCAGAGTGAATATAGGGTTTCCAGTCCATGTCAGATCGCTGTTGATCGTTTGTTTTGATTTTAATAAAACCGTTTAATTCTACTAATCGCTGTAGCCAAAAGCATCTTGTTTAAATTCTGTACCTCTTCAAACCAACCTATTTTTTCAACTCGAAGAGTGGCACTAAAGTGTGATGTCGTCCAGAGGAGGTAGCCCCTCATCGATGTCAGGAAAATGATCTGTAATGTCTTGCAGTGTAGTCAGTAAGGCAAGCAGGGAATTGGAAGAAATAGGTTCAATAATCAAGCGTTGACGAAGTCTTGCGTTAGCAGTATCACCTTCTTTGCGTAATATAACCTCAGTACCAGATAGAGCAAACTCAGAGGGAATGGTTAGGACTTGATCTTGTCCACTTGTTAGCAGAGAAACATGACGTGAGTTTTGCATAAACAACCTCTATTTCTAAGTTCAGAAAATGTGTGAAAATTGATTTCTATATTACTTATTTATTAATTATATTTTCTTTCTAACAGCTTTAAGATCAGTACCAACACCAGATACATGAAGAATAATCATATCCTATGTGGTGAAG
>CAYNXM010000161.1:0-9068 GCA_964401105.1 uncultured Lyngbya sp.
CCAGCGCAACATCAAAATCAAACCAGAACCTGTTCCAATGGCAATCACCAGGCGGAAAACAGTGGCAACATCGGTGGCAAAAAAGGCAGCAATTGCCCCTAAAGCCGTGACGATAACAGAAGATAATCGACCAATAAACACTAATTCTGATTGACTGGCATCGGGTTTAATAAAGCGTAAATATAAGTCATTCGTAATAAAAGAAGCCCCCCAATTAATCGAAGTCGAAACTGTACTCATAAATGCCGCTAACAATGAGGCGACGACAATTCCTAAAATTCCCGGCGGCAAGAAATCCATCATTAATTTTGGATAACCTAACTCTTTATCGGCTAAATTAGGATACAAAACAATAGAGGCTAAAGCAACTAAAATCCACGGCCAAGTCCGAATCACATAATGCATAATATTAAACGTCCAGGCGGCTTTCTCTGCTTCCACTTCATTTTTAGCTGCGGCAAACCGTTGGACAAATTCCCCACCGCCATCGCTACGTCGCCAAGACCACCATTGAACCGCAATATAAGCAAAAAAGGTACTCGCTGTAATTCCCGCCGTTTTACTAAAACTAATAAAACTATTTTCCTCACCTAAGGTTACCGGAAATAACGATAAAATATCTTTATCCGGAGAAACAACTGCCACTTTTTCCACTAACGCTTCAATTCCCCCCACACTTCCCAAGGCAAAAAAGGCAACTACAATTGCCCCAAATAATGCGAGAAAAAATTGAAAAAAATCAGTCGCAACAACCCCCCATAATCCCGCTAAACCCGCATAAATTAAGACAAAAATACTGACACCGACTACACTAAAAAGCTTTAAATTCGTTTCATCTGCCGCAAATCCCAATGTTTGCCAAATTTCTAACGCATCCACCACTTTTACCATCGCTAACATTGCATAGCCAATGGCAATACAATTCATTGGGACGGCAAAAATAAACGCTTTTACCCCCCGTAAAACCGCCCCCATATTGCCGCCATAACGCAATTCAGTTAACTCTGCATCGGTGAGTACTTCTGAACGTCGCCACATTCGGGCAAAGATATAAATCATAATCACATGGGAAATGCCAAACGTCCACCATTCCCAATTCCCCGCTATGCCTCTATTCGCCACCACTCCCGTAATATATAGCGGCGTATCAATAGAAAACGTCGTGGCTGCCATACTGATGCCCGCTAACCACCAAGGAAGCGATCGCCCCGATACAAAAAAGTCTGCCAAACTTTTCGATCCTTGTCGAGAGAGGTATAACCCCATCCCCATCGTTAGGATAAGGTAAATCAGAACAATCAGCCAATCAATTAATTGCATAAGTTAGCGGAAAATCCAGCAATAGCATTTTAGAGTCTACAGGTTCGCCATCCACTGTCGCAACTGTTGTTCTGTTGCAATGTTTTTGCCTTCGGATAATTCGTTATCATGTAGGGACGTTACATGTAACGTCTCCACAAATTTAATGTCTCTACCCAAATTTATGATTGTTAAGCTGGATTAATTCAACGGACATGATATTATGGCGCTAACTACTTATAAATGGTCGATTGAAGAATGGCACGAGATTGTTAATTCTGGATTATTAGAGGGGAAACCCGTTGAATTTTTGTCAGGAGAAATCATTTCTATGAGTCCTGAAGGTGTCGAACATAGTTACACCAATGACAGCGTGGCTAATTATTTACGGGGTGTATTAAATAATTTGGCTTGTGTTAAAGAATCTCATCCTATTACCCTTGATAATAGCGAACCTGAGCCAGATGTTGCTATCGTTCGTCTACCCGAAACGATTTATCGCAACCATCATCCCTATCCCCAAGATATTTATTGGTTGATAGAAATCTCCAATCGAACTTTAAAAATAGATCTAAACCAAAAATCTACTATCTATGCTTGTAATGGTATTCCTGAATATTGGGTAATCGATTTAGTTAACAAAAAACTAATCGTTCACACCCAGGTAGAAAAGGATAGTTATGCCAGAATTACAGAATATACAGCAGGAATAGTTTCTCCTCTAGCTTTTCCTCAGATTGCGATCGCTTTAGATAAACTGTTGCTTTATTAAAGTATGTCGAATACTTCGATAGTATTCTAGAGTCTACAGCTTAGCGATCCATTGCCGCAACTGTTGTTCTGCTGCAATTTCATCCTCAGCGGCTTGAGTCAGAAATTCATATAACTTTGTTTTGACTAAAAATGGAAAAGTCGGACTGTTTTCCACTTCTTGATAAGCATCATTTTGCAATTGATAAATCCGTAAAAATTCCCCGTTATAACGCCAAAATTCTGGTATTCCTAAATTAGCATAAAGTTCGAGTTTATTAATATCCGTATGAGTAATATCTACTTCTATTACTAAATCTGGCGGTGGATCTTGTTCTAAATCAATTCTTTTCCCCGCAACTAAAGCATAATTTTTAATATAAAATGCATGATCTGGTTCTGCCCCTCGATCTAAATCTTCTCGATTGAGAGTCGTTGAACCTATTGTTTTAATTTTACCCCCCGTTGCCGCCACCAAGAAATAAATAAACCGTCCAATTAATGCACTATAAAATTCATGTTCTTCTAACGGCATTGTAATTTCTAACGTCCCTCGATCATAACTCAAACGAGCCGAACGATTTTCACCGACAGCTTGCAAAACTTGTTGATAAGCTTGCCAATTTAAGTGATAAAAAATCACTCTTTGTTCACTCTTAAGAGGTTTTACTGAAAAAGAAACAGCCATTATAATAACTCATTTATTACTATTTTAATCAAAAACATTTCTTCCCTTTCCCTTACTCCAGCAATTTTTAGCATTAGTTGTCTGATTTTAATATCCTCCTCCTTGCTACACTGCTTAGGTAAAGTTTTCAAGCATACTGACTTAAAGTTGCCATAGTTTTTGCTTTTATAGTATTAATTTTTATCAGATCAATTAGAGCCAATGAAGCCTCTAAATATTGAGGAGAGCGCTCTGCGATCGTCTCGCACATTTCTGCAATTACTTCGTCAACTGTCTCGCGATCATCTGCTGAATCCCATAGACTGATTGCAGATTCTGCCCTTCCAGTGAAAAATCGATAACGTCCTAGATATCCTAATGACCGAGAACGTGCACGCTGATCATAGTAGTCATCTCCAACAGAGAGTTGCAACACCCGTTGTTCGCAGTAATCTACAAACTCTCCAGAACAGTGCTTCCAATAACTCATCTCTTCAAAGATATCGGTAATAGATGCAAAAAAATCATACCTAGACTTTTTGGAAAAAGTACGTACAGCTTCAAAAGCAATATCAAATAAGCCCGCCTCAAGCGCTTGTTCTACAATTTCGCGACAGGCTTCTTCATTATCAGGCTCTGCTTTAATTAGATCAAGAGAACCCAACAAGAGTCTTTCTTTTAGAGAATTAGTTTGTTTAGGTTCGGTCGTTGTCCATTCTTCGTAGTTCCAAGGTGGAAGAGATTTTAAGTCCATGAAAAATATATTTAATAAGATGAGTCACCTAACGGATAATTTAACCGAAGTCACTCGATAATAATTGATTAATTATATTTTACTGCAAAACAGTTTACTTTTCTTCATATCACATAACCTCCTTTCTCTCTTCCCTTCGTGAACTTCCGTGCCTTTGTGGTTTATTACCAACGACAGCAGAGTCGCAGACTTCATAATTGCTCATAATCCATTGGCATAGATTGACCTGCTGCAATTTCTTGCTTAGCTTTGCGGGCCGCAGCAATTAAGTTGTCCTGAGTTCGCTTAAATGATGTATCGAGCAGCGTTTTTCTTCCTCCAAATCAGCGATGTACTCCCAAATATGCTCTGCAACTTGCTCTTGCAATTCATCTGGTAAGGATTCGACCATCTTTACGATTGTAGTAATAGCAGGGGAGGACATAAGCGACTTATTGAATAACTCAATCAAGGATTGCCTTCATTTTACCCGTTTTATCGCTGCTTCATACACCTTTTGATTCGCCCTAACTCCGGTAACCAATGCCGTATATAATCTCCTTTTGGATCATAATCTAATAAAAGTACAGCAATAGCATTCTAGAATCTATAGCTTAGCTATCCACTGTCGCAACTGTTGTTCTACTGCTATTTCAGTTTGTTGCCAGCAAAAATGGAAAAGTTGGGCTGTTTTCAACTTCTTGATAAATATCCTAATCGCAATTGATCAAATAGTGCAGCGCAGTTGTTAAGTTATGGAGAAATTAGATGAGTGATCTATGAGTAGTCAGGTCTTGGATTATGTAAGTATTTCGACCTTTTTGCTTAGCTTGATAGAGCAGTTTATCTGTAAACTCTAATAATCTTTCTAAGGAAATACTGGCATTAGGAACTATGGTAGAAACCCCTAAGCTAACTGTTACAAAACCCGTCGCTTTAGAAAGTATATGAGGAATTTTTAGATCTCGAATTGCCATAAGAATAGCTTTTGACACACGCTCAGCTCCCACACTATTAGTATTAGGTAAAACCACAACAAATTCTTCACCACCATAACGAGCAACTAAGTCTAAATTTATTCGAGTCACTCCTCTAATTGCACGAGCTAGTTTTTCTAAACATTTATCTCCAGCCAAATGACCATATGTATCATTGTAGCTTTTGAAGTTGTCAACATCACACATAATCAGAGATAAAGGCTTAGCACGATCTGAGAGTTTTTGCCACTGATCGCTCAGGAATTCATGAAATTTACGACGATTGACGACCTGTGTTAAATGATCTATTGTAGATAAATGAGTGAGTTCTGTATTGGCAATTTGTAGTTTTTGATTAAGTTGATGCAATTCATTGGTCTGGCGATCAATAACCTCTTGCATTTGTTCCATAACATGATACATTTCAGTCGGATCAAGCATTTTCATCATTTGAGATTGAGTCACAATTCCGGCTAATTCACCTGTCGGATGGGAAATGACGAGTCGGCGTACACCCAATTCATCCATGCGTTGATTAACACTCCAAAGAGAGTCCTGCGGCTGCATTGTAGACAGGGGTGTACTCATCACACTTAAAGCCGAAATCTGATTGAAATCTAAACCCATTTGATGAAAACGGACAATATCACGCTCAGTAATAATTCCAATCGGAACAAAAGTTTGATGATTGATAATCACAATACAACTGATACGATGATGCGCCATTTTTTGAGATAAAATCATCACCGACTCGTCAGGAAATCCATGAATGACCTGTTCGATCATTACATCAGCAACCCGAATATAACGCAGCAAATATTCTGGCTTTAGCAGTTTTCTAATACTTCGAGGAGTAACAATTCCCAAAAGCTGACCTTGCTCATCTAAAACCGGAATATGTCGAATTTTATTTGTACTTAAAAGCTTTGAAAGCGTGAAAATATCTTTAGTCTTAGAAACTGAAATAGTAATGATTTTTTTTGTCATTACTTCCGCTAAAGTCTTATTTTTAACAAGTTTACTATTAGCTGTAATTCGTACAATATCTCGTTCAGTGAAAATCCCTAGAAGTTTTTGATTCTCAATAATTAGCACACAAGATTCTCTAGCCTCAGACATAATTTCGATTGCCTGCTGAATCGATGCTGATGGTGGCAAAGCTAGAAAGGCAGTCTGAATTAAGGAATCAGGGCTTTTTCGTGATACCATCATGATGGTTAGCCAAAGGTTTTTTATAATTATGACTTATACCATTGTTTTATAACAGTGCCCTTAATATATTGTTGGTAATAAAATATACAGCAATAGCATTCTAGAGTCTACAGCTTCGCCATCCATGGTCGCAACTGTTGTTCTGCTGGGATGTACTATTAGCTGTCTTATCTTAACTTTCAAACAGACTGTGTTGAATTATCTTGGTAGGTTTAGCTATTGCAGGGAGGCTATCAATAATGCTTGCCGCATCTACTTTGCCTAATTCTTTCGGTTCAATCTTATGTAATCCTCCTCCATATATTCTTGCTTCGTCTAAGATTGAAGCAGGGTCAAGAGTATTTAGAAGTTCCCAGATATTGCGGAGTTCAAAAGGATTTAATGAGAAATAATCAGCGATTTTTTTACGAGGATACATAAGTAAATAAACATTAGAAGCAATAGCATTTGACGAGTTCAAAATAAATCTGAACGTGCGACCATTATCGCCTCTCTTTCTTCCAAAATAAGTACAAAGAAGCGGTGCAGGATTGCGCCTTTCCTGTGAATACCAAACTTTCCTGTGACGGCATAGATAACGCTCTGATACAGTACCTTTCCCAGTTTTTAGATATTCCCATAATTTAGGATAATTTCTTTCAACCTCTTCTTCAGGAAGATTACAGTCTAAAAGAAAAAGGCGACGTTGTAATATCGGAATCCCCTTATCATCTGCTTTAATCTCGTCTATATTCAGGTATCTTGGACTAGGTAGAATAGGTTTGAGAAACTCGCTTGGGAGTTGATATTTCTTGATTTGCTTTTCAGTAAGAATAAAAAAATTATTATCTCCGGTTGCTATTCCACGTTTTATATCAAATATATCTGATAAACAAAATTTATTGGATTTACTACGAATGTCTAAGGAGGGAAATCGAGTCCACTTTTGTTCGTTCATCAGAATTGATGTATTAACCAATTTTGATAACTTTGGAGAGAATAACGAATGCCCAAAAGTGAATAAAACTTCATGTTCTAGTGGTGGAGGTGTGTTTTTGATCCACACTATTACAGATGATACTAGGGCATCATTAAACTTGACATCTTCTGCATCAAATCGATGAATTTGTATAAGAGTAACCCTTTTTAGAAGATAATTTTTGATCGCCTTACCATAGTTAACATCCATGAATTCACTCGGAATCAACCAACCTGCAACTCCACCTTTCCTCATCCAGAAATGAGTAAGACACAAGAAATAGCAGTATAATCCTGCTAGAGTGCTCATACGCATTCCACAGATTTTGAGAGTTCGTTCCTGTAGTCTAACTTTCTCCTCACTACTCATGTAATGATGGCGAATATAAGGAGGATTGCAAATAATCAAATTGAACCGTTCAGAATTTTGATCTGGCGGAGATAGACGAGTGAAATCTACGATATCTAAGTCTAAAGATGTGTCTTGCCATAACTCTCTGACACTTTCTTCATAACATGAGTCAATTTCAAAACCTTGTGCTCTTGCAATACTTTTTACTTCTTTAGTACTGAGTAAAGCAGAGAAAAAAGATCCTGTACCAAAAGCAGGATCTAAGAAATAGATATCAGTTTGATAGCCTAGAAGAGAGATAGCATATTCAACTATACTTTTTGCGAGTGCAGTGGGTGTCGCAAATTGTCCTAATTTATTTCGTTCCTTCTGCGTTTTTGTTTGATCTAACTGACATTGTAGCAATAAGCGTTTTTTTTCAAAATCTATAGTTTTCAAAGTTCTTATAAACCAAATCCAGCTAAATCGTCAATCCTATGTTCCCAGACCCAATCGATTCCTTCAGCAGCTTCATATCCTAAGTAGCCACTGTCAAAATAACCGCATAAGAATAAATTAAATTTTACTCGATTTCCATATGTACTTCGTAGCTGAGACATTTTAATCGCCTCTTCTTTTCGCCTTTTATTGACATTGGTGAAGTCTCCAGCCGATTTAGCCTCCAGAAAAATGGGCAAATCATCCATCAATGAAGACTTTGGCTTTATAACAGCATCAACAGGTATATTAATCACTTTTCCTGTTCGTGAACTACCCAACACCGAATCAAAGATTACGGTGTGGGCTTCCTACCCAACAGATAGCGGTGTAGTGGATTTCTTGCGTCCTCCTCTACCACGTCTTACATCTGGGCAATAGGCTTGATCCCGTGTCCCACAGGTCAAATGTCGTAGTCCCTCTTCTCTGAGGTTGATGGCAGCATTGACGTCTCTATCGTGTGTTGTATGGCATTTATCACAAGTCCATTGTCTGACATCAAGAGGTAAGCTACCAACCTGATTTAAGCAAACATGACAAGTTTTAGACGAGGGGAAAAACCTATCAACTTCGAGATATGTTTTACCATCTTGTTCTGCTTTGTACTTAAGCATGGTCATGAACATTCCCCATCCCACTTGTCCTATGGATTTTGCTAGACAATGGTTTTTCATCATGCCTTTAACGTTGAGGTTCTCTGTCACAATGACTTGGTTTTCGTCAACTAATCTACGACTTAGTTTGTGTAGGAAATCCTCACGACAGTTAGTTATTTTACGATGAACTCTAGCAACTTTCGCTCTCGCTTTATTACGGTTATTAGAACCTTTTTGTTTTCTAGATAGTTGTTGCTGTTTCAGTTTTAAGTTCAAATCATGTACGTCAAGAAACCTTGGGTTCTCAAATTTAGAACCATCACTGGTAATAGCAAAATGAGTTAACCCAACATCAATACCGACTGCTTTCCCTTCTGTTGATGCTTCTGGCTTTTCTTTACCATCATCAAACAAGACAGAAGCAAAGTATTGAGCGCAACAGTTTTTACTGATAGTTACAGTCTTTAATTTACCATCAATAGTTCTCTGGATAACTGCTTTTACATCTCCCATCTTAGGGATTTTCAAGTAGTTATCAAATACCTTGACGTTTTGAGGATACTGTATAGACTGCTTACCATGTTTTGACTTAAATCTAGGATACTTAGCACGTCTTTCAAAGAAGTTGTTAAAAGCCACGCCTAGATTTAGACATACTTGTTGCAAACAAGCAGAATAGGCTAGAGATAACCATTCGTATTCCTTCTTTAACTGAGGTATAAGTTTTTTAACTTCATACCCTGACAAACCTTTTCCAGTATCTATATATGTTTGATTCATTAAATTAAGGCAGTAATTATACAGCCACCGACAGTTGCCAAAGCTTTGCTCTAGTAACTGCTTTTGTTCTGTATTTGGATATAACCTTATTTTGACGACCTGGAGCATATTAGAGTAAACTGGGTTTGCTATAAAGTATGATAGCATAGATTTGGGAAATGTGGACGCTACGCGGGTTAATTTATTGCTCGAAATTCATCCCACGCCAAAATATAGTTATTTCTTATAGTATTTATGGCGTGGGGCTTCTTTCGAGATTTAAGCTAAA
>CAYNXM010000162.1:0-13266 GCA_964401105.1 uncultured Lyngbya sp.
TATTTCGCCTCATCTGTAGGTGGCGCACCGTTAGATGTCCTTAAAGAGTATGTCCGCAATCAAAGTACACCGAAATAGTTGTTGATAGATTACCGTTAACCGTCGTGAACGACGGGGCTTGAAACCCGCTTTTTTTGGTCAACTCAGTTGGTTAAGGTATAATTGTCAGTTGGTTAAGGTATAATCGCATTGCCGCTGATGGCTCGGAATCAAAACTCGACTAAAATTAGAATAATTAGTCAATAGTTGTCCGGATTCAGCGTGATTAGATTGCTCAAATCAACTCTAAAATTTTCAAGGTTATATGATACAGTGTGGTACCCATTGGTTCAATAGCGCTAGATGTCTTGATCTCAGCAGAGAGGCAGGAGCTAGATTTCACGAAGAGTTTGCTCTCAACTGTTACGTAAAATTGCCGTCGTTTTTCAATAATGATTCATTTGCAATTTTGAAGGCAGAAGTTCTCAAAATATTTGAGCGGCATTCTCGAAGAAGAGACTTCAACATGAAACACGACCGAAATACTCCTAGACGTATGAGCAATGTTTCGGGAGTTACCGTTGCAGAACACTCACAAATCATTCCGGCTCTGTACCACGATTCTCAACTCATTGAGTTTCTCAGTGGTATTGCGGGAACTCAAGTGTACGTAGCACCAGATCTTTTTGAGAGGCACGCCATCCATAGACTTGACAAGATAGAGGATGTCCATGGAGGACATCTCGATACTTATGCTTTTGTTTTTGTTATTTTTTTTGAAACCCCACCACAAGAGGCTGGAGGATGGCTGGAGTTTGTTCCCCACAGTATGGAAATTAGCGATCTTGATACACCATTAGCTAAACGAGTTGGGCATAATATTGGAGATTGCTACTTTATGAAAGCGAACAAAACTGTTCATAGAGTTTTGCCTCTTTGCCAAGAAGTCAAGCGAACTAACCTAATCTTTACCTACGCTGATGACGAAACCCAAAATATTGGTATTTCTTACTCTAGTGAATATCTTTACGGTTAACTAACGGGACTTCGACAAAAAACGAGCAAAAATGGCAATCCATATGGGAAAAGAATTTGAGCTTGAATGAGCATCAATGAACACAGATATAGTTTTGTTTCCCCGATCGATTGATTCCATTTTTGCTTGTCTGATCGGATTGACATTCAGGATATTGCATAAGATTTAGACTACAAAATCAAGATCGATCTTTCAAATATTTTAATTCATCGTTTGATTCACTAACGCCAAAAAATTTAGATGGGTTTGCCCTGGAGTTTGGGTAGTAAAAGATTAAGTGTTTGCTCGATCTCGTTTGCACATTGTCGATATACATCTATATTCTCTCCAAAAGGATCGTTAATATCTAGGTTATTGTTGTAGCCAACAAACTCTTTAAGAACACGAACTTTATTCTTAATTTCTGGAAAAAGTCGAATGGTATGTAATTGATGTTCTCTTGTCATGGCGAGAATTAGATCTGCCCATGTTAGTATAGCCCAATCTATGGGTTGAGCCAGCTCAAAATGTTCGATTCCTTTTTCTTGTAAGATAAGTTGAGTATTCACAGAGGTAGCATCACCTTTAATTGCCTGAATCCCAGTTGAACGAATCTCTACATCTATATCTGTGTTTTTAACTTTCTCTTGCAATAACGCCTCTGCCATCTGGCTACGACAAGTATTGGCAGTACAGAGAAACAGAATTCGCATAATTTACCTCCTAAAACTAAAACAATATTGTAAGTCTATTGCAATTCTTCCTTACCCTGATATAATTAATTATAATTGCTATAAAAAAATTGAGTTATGCCTATTCAGAAGAAACAAATATCTCTCGACAATGACATGGACATCCGTGAGCAATGGGAATATATCTGTAAATCTGGAAAAGAAAATCCAGATAGTAAGATTGGTGTTTTTGCATCAGATGCGAATTCATATCAATTGATCTGGAGCAATTGTCGAGCCAGTATCTGCTCCTACCACGATATTAATTCATTAAACCATGGTTTTTCTCAACCTAAATCGGATTTTCATAAAATTCCCCCAAAAATCATTCATCCCCAAATCCTAACATCTCGCATTCGCATTACCAGAAATTTGAGCCAGTTTCGTTTTCCATCTTTAATGAATAACTCTGAAAGATTGAAAATCTGTAATCTGGTTAGAAATGCTTTACAAAGCGTACCCGGATTTTTTTACTATCTAAATGATTTACCAACAGAAATAGAGAATAAACTGCGAGACAGAAATTTTTTCTTTGAAAATAGAGATCGCTTCCTGAAGAGTGCAGGGATCTATCGAGATTGGCCCCAAGGAAGAGCAATATTCATTACTGAAGACTGGCAAGTTTGTGTTTGGATCAATGAAGAAGACCATCTCCGCATTATGTCAATTGTTCCTAATTACGATCTTCAATTGCTTACCTCCCAGTTATTACCAGTACTCAAACATCTTGAAGCTAGATTAAGCTTTGCCTACTCAGAACAATTAGGGTTTCTAACAAGCTGTCCTAGTAATTTAGGAACAGGTTGTCGAATCAGTATACACGCCCAATGCAGTGAAGAAGAGGTAGAGCAATTTAAGCAGATGGGATTGCAGGTGCGAAGCTTTAAAGGAGAGAGTTATTGTTCTACAGGAGATATCTACGACATTTCTGTGAGAAGAAGGCTAGGTATTACAGAGAGTGATATAATGAATAAACTCTATAAGTCGTTAGCAACGTGGCTGAGAAAAAAGAGCTAGCAATTTTGGGTGAAATCTAGGTATGCTTTACCAAGATTAGGCAGCCATGGTTTGAGCATTTAGTTTGTGACTATCTGCCCAAAGAATGAACTTACCAAGCTTAGACAAAGGCAATACGAAAACTTTTGAGTCAGCACTTTTTAGGATACTTTATTCGCTACATTTTTTGAGATCTAAACTTTATATTTATGCTGCAAAAAATTAATCAAGAAAATCAAAACTCCTGGGCCTGGAATCTCGATCGCCAGCAGATAGATGAAATTAAGAATAATTTATCGTTACTTAGCTATTATAGTCAAGGTATGAGATGGATTATTGCCATCATAATAGTAACCAGCATTATAATTGGATTCTACCCATCTGTACTAGCTGTATTATTTACTCACATCGTCGAAGATGTTCTTACGGGTGGAGGAGCAAAAGAATTACTTTTTAGTTTAATTGGATTTCTGTTAATTACTTATAGTGTAGCTGCTATTTGTGAGGCGATCAAATTCTTTGCAGTTCCTCGGTTTATAGCAGAACTAACTTGTAGAATTCGTTCCGATCTTTACGAACACTTATTAGAACGTTCTTATATTGAAGTAAATAATCAAAAACAAGAGTCGGGAAGACAGTCTACGACATTTCTGCGGGATCTGACCATGATTGAGGAAATGTTGCACCGAATTTTGGATGTTTCAACTATTTATATCGCACGGATTTTGGCTAGCTTCGCTGTTATGTTTTACTACAGTCTAAGCTTAGGATTATTAATGATATCAGTTTTTGCTGTTGTGCAAATTGGTATCTGGAAGTTAAATGAGATCTATACAAAAAGCGTTGACGCTCGAACCAGTAGCGAGGATACAGTATCCACAAAAATAAACGAGACACTCTCTGGATTGGAAGTGATCTACTATTACGATGCAGGAAATCAGTTGCAATCAAGATTTATTGACAAGCTCTTGGATTTTCAAGAAAAGTTATACACAGAACTTCATTACACGACAATGAGTCCGGGAATACCGAGAATTATCTTTAGAACTTTTGTCTATATTATGATATCGATCGCTTGTATCATGGCTTTGTTCGATCGGCTGACAGTAGGAGATGTTACTGGAATTATTGCTATCGGCACAACTATTGTCGATCCTCTACAAGAAATCAATATTGCTTGGAGTAGATGGACTCGGACTGCTGTTAGTATTAATCGCATAGCTGAGGTACTTTCTAAACCATCTGTCAATCAAATTGATAAAAATTCTGAAACTGTCAAAGAACGGGCAGCGAATGAAGAAGATATAGCAGTTATTACAACTGATAAGCCAATGCCTTTGCTTAGAAAAAATTTGCATTTGCAAAAAATATGTTTTGGCTATGATGCTGACCATCAGATATTAGATAATATTGAACTAACCTTACCAGAGCGAGGATTATTCGCAATCAATGGAGGTAATGGAACTGGTAAGTCAACTCTGTTGCATCTGATTGCTGGAGATTTTAAACCTACCTCAGGTAATATATACTGGGATGAAACTGACTTAAACCATTTTACTGCTTCTGAGCGAAAGCGGAAAGTTCGCACTGTTCCTCAGCGTCCCTTCTTGTTTGATATGACGATTCTTGATAATATACTTATATGCAATCCTGGGAAACAAGAACAAGATGTTCGGGAATTGCTCGTAAACATAAAGCTTGATTCTTTTATAGATAACCTTCCCAATGGTCTCTATACTGAAGCAGGAAAAAGAGGTTCTAACCTTTCAGGAGGACAGATGCAGCTTGTCTGTTTTATACGTGCTTTGATATCCGAACCGTCTATTCTCTTAATGGATGAACCTTTTGCTGCTATTGATGAAAAAATTTTACTAGTGATGATGGAAATTCTGCAAAAGATAGGTCAGAAAAGATTGGTAATTGTTGTTTCTCACAATTTTAAGCTAAATGATTATGTCGATGGAATAATATATATTCCTGAAGGAAAATTACAATTGCAGAATCCGGTGTTGGTGAATCAAACTATGAATTAAAATATTTGAAAGATCGATCTGGATTTTGTAGTCTAAATCTTATGCAATGTCCTGAATGTCAATCGACAAGGGAAACAAAACTATATCTGTGTTCATTGTGCTCGTCAATTTATTGATAATTATCAACCAGAAGATGGTGACTCGGATGAGTTGAGAAATGAATGTCTAACAATACTGGTTCTGAGTCGGGAGGATAGGAGTTGAAGACAGGCTCATCCTGTTTGAGACGGCCCATGGGTCAACCATTATATTGTGTAACAAATTCAGCTTAAACTCAGTTGGGCTAGGTATCATAATCTGCTATAGCCGGATTACTCCCTCTTGAGCAATGAAACGTCTCAAACAGTATATTAATCGATTCCAAAGATTGACTAGCCAGGGTGTCAAGAGATTTTATTCTCTCAGCCGCCGGCTCATGGTTCGACAGCGGTTTAAATTCACTATTTTAGGGCTTTGCTTCGTTTTGTGGAGTTGTAGGCTGCTAGCGACGAGTCCGGTTGAACAGACTCAAGTGCCTGACCCCGCTTTGACACGGTCTATCACGGCAATGGAACAACATCTAGAACAGCAGTATGAGGACTATTTTGGCCGTGAACTGGCTGATACTTCTCTTGACTCGAATGAAATTGCTCAAATGTTGTTGGGTCAAATTCGTCAAACAGGGCGCAAAGCAGCGGTACTGTGGGTCATGCCCAAACCTGACCATCTGCGTTTGGTTTTAATTAACCCAGGGGGTTTGCCAATTGTTCATGAAGTTTATGAAGCCGATACTGAAAAATTATACAGTATTGTTCGCCGATTTTTTATTGAAATTACTAATCCTCGTAAACTGACCACGACTTCTTATTTAGAACCGGCCCAGCAACTCTATAACTGGATTATTAAACCGATTAAAAGCGATCTCGAAGCGAATGGAATAGAGACGATTTTATTTTGCCTGGGGGAAGGCTTACGAACTTTGCCATTAGCTGCGTTGCATGATGGACAGCAGTTTCTCATTGAGCAATATGGGATTACTCGAATTCCTGGATTTAACTTAATGAATCATGAGTATACCCAACTCAATGATGCCAAGGTATTAGCGATGGGGGCCTCTGAATTTAAGGGACAAAATCCCCTGCCAGCAGTACCTATGGAATTGTCTACTATTGTTCAAAAAACTAATCCTAATTTAGTCGGTTTATGGCCAGGAAAATCTTTTCTCAATGATACTTTTACTTTGAACAATCTTGACCAACAACTGACTGCCGAAGACTATAAAATTATTCATTTAGCCACTCATGCTGAATTTAAACCGGGCGAACCGAATCAATCTTATATTCAACTTTGGGACAGTCAACTCAGATTGAATCAAATGCCCGAAATGGACTGGAATCAACCCCCTGCGGAATTATTAGTTTTAAGTGCCTGTCAAACCGCTGTGGGGAATGCAGAGGTGGAATTAGGGTTTGCTGGACTCGCACTACAATCTGGGGTGAAATCAGCTTTGGCTAGTTTATGGTATGTTAGTGATTTGGGAACGTTGGGGTTAATGAGCGAATTCTATCAACAGTTAAAAACAGCCTCAACGAAGGCAGAAGCGCTACAGAACGCCCAAATTGCAATGATTCAGCAAAAAGTTCGTTTTGACGAAGGTCAACTGATTACCTCTGCAAACAGCCTCTCGTTGCCACCGGAGTTAGAAGAGTTAGATGATTTGAAGATGTCTCATCCTTTCTTTTGGTCAGGGTTTAATTTGATTGGAAGTCCTTGGTAACCCTTCCCAAATCTTAACTTTTTGACTGCGATGCCATCCGGCATTATCTTCTATCAATCAACAAGATTGAACCATAAAGTATTGACTCGCTTGAATTAGATACCATCAAGTTTCTCCAGTTTGAGATTTAACAAATCAAATGACTTCTTACCCCCTCGCCGTCTCCGATACTTCTTTTTGAGATTTTCTATCCCTACTTCTCCCAACTTATGATATTTCTTAAGGATTTCTTTGGCTTGACACTCCCATCGACGGAGTCGTTCGCGTAAGCGTGTGCTATTGCACATAGGGATTCTTAGTTCACAGAGATTGCTTTCGCTCTTCAGGTTATCACCAACTAACGCATAGGCATTCTCTCCCCTTAGCGCCAGCCATGCCCTGGGGCTATAGCTTTAGATCCGGTATGCCCTACCGCAGGTGAGTCCAAGACTCAAAATGTTCACCGCTGCATTATGGTGAGACAGCGCGGTCTTGGGGGTTTCCCCCACTCGCTGTTGCGAACCCGAAGGGTCACGGTCTAAAGTACATCCACACTTGCATTTGTGGATTCGTGTACTTAAGGCTTTTTGTACCTTTAGACCGCAATTAGAACAATTTTGAGACGTATTATGGGGAGGTACTGCAATTGTGACCTTCTCATATTTATATCCAAAGTATTCTAACCACTGTCTAAATGTAGACCATGCAGCATCATTAATAGACTTAGCTAAATGACGATTACGAACCATGTTCTTAACCTTTAAATCTATGCCTCCTAGCGTCGGCAGGCTAGCGCCAACGTAGGCAACCAAATCGGTCTTATTGGATTACGCGCAATGCTGCCTCTACAGCAAAGCCTTTACGTTTCCTACTTACTTTTAAATGCTTTAGAGCATATCGTTTAAGAGCCTTTTTGTAGTTGTTTGATTGAGGTTGTCCCTTCTTGAACTTCTTAGATTTCTTGCGGTTGGCTCTGTTTAATCCTTTCTCAGCTTTGCGGTAATGTTGAGGAATATCTACAGTATTCCCAAGAGAATCAGTATAAAAGTGAGCTAAGCCAACATCTAACCCAATGCAATTTTGAGAAGGAGTTAACGGCTTTGTATATTCTTTAATGTCTACGCTTAGACAAAATTGAATACAATATCCGTGACTCCCGCCGAACTAATCTAACTCGTTTGATTTGATCGATTGGGTAAAAGTTAAGGTCACGAGTTCCTTTGAGTTTTAAGGTTCCTATTCCTTTCTTGTCAGTGAAAGTAATCTTCTTTCTATCTTCAGATAGTTTCCATCCTGATTGTTTGTACTCGACAGAACGGTTATTTTTCTGGAACTTAGGGTATCCCTTTTTACCTTTTATCCCTTTCTTACAATTATCATAGAAACGACTAATAGCAGCCCAGGCCCTTTCCGCAGCAGCTTGTCTTGCCGTTGAGTTTAATTCGCTCTTCAAAAACAAATTCCTTAGCTAATACAGCACAATACTTATTAAGAGAATACTTGTTAATTTTCTCTTCCTTTTTAGCGTCCATCCAAAGTCTTAAGGCTTTGTTTCTGACAAATTGTACTGTTCTAATAGCATCATCGATAGCATGACACTGATACGGTTTGGTTACTGCCTTCATTTCTAGGACAATCATTGTTTATCGACCCAAAACAACCATATTCTTATGCTATAGCGCTGAGCGCTGGTATAGTTACAGATGAATATTGAGTCAACTCTATCGTCGAAAATTTATCATGGCGATCGCATACAGTCAAGATTTACGAGTACGAGCAATAAAGCTAATCAAAAAAGGCGTGTCAATAACTCAGGTGAGTCGCTTGCTGATGATTAGCCGTCCAACTCTTTATCGATGGCTTCAACAATTTGACATAACAGGTTCAACAGCACCAAAACCACGTGTTCCCCCATCGCAACTGGCGAAAATTCAAGACTGGAAAAAGTTTGAGGAATTTGTAGAGCATCATGGAGATAAAACTCATGCATGAACTAGCTCAACTCTGGGGAAAGGATGTAAGCCATCACACAATCAGCCGTGGATTAAAAAAGTTAGGCTATACCCGTAAAAAAAAACTTATGCCTATGAAGAACGATGTGAAGAAGCCCGTGCCCAATTTTTAAATAAGCTAGCCAATTATGAAACCAAGCAATTGATATATATGGATGAGAGTGGAATGAATAATAACGAAAGTTCAGCTTATGGATGGTGCAAAGAAGGAAAAAGATACCATGATACGCGGCCTGGAAAACGCCGAGAGCGACTGAGTATCATCGGAGCATTATGTGAAAATAAATTTTTAGCTCCTATGGTATATCAGGGATATTGCACAGCCAAGGTCATTGAAGTCTGGTTAGAGCAATGTCTATTACCTCAAGTTAAAATTGGGCAGGTCATTATTATGGATAATGCTCCTTTTCATAATTCCAGAAAAATTCGAGAACTCATCGAAAAGGCTGGATGTGAACTACTCTTCTTACCCAGTTATTCTCCTGACCTTAACCCGATCGAACATTGGTGGAATCAAATTAAAACAGCCATTCGTAAAGAGCTGCCAAAATATGACTTTAACATTCACCAAGCTGCTGACGCAGCTTTTCAGTATCTGTAAACAAACCAGCGCTCAGCGCTATAGATTTACTCAACAGTTCTATAGACGCAATAGTTATAGCATTACGCTAAATGGTGTTTGACATCTTAATTATTCCCGTTCGCGATCGCGCGAGCACGTGACTGGGGTCGTATCGCGTAGCGATCGGCAGTATTCCCCATTCCTCATTCCATAAGAAGATAATCCGAGATGTCCGCGCTACTTGCCTTGTACTGCTATATTTCCGAAAACTGCCATGTAACCCACAGAAAACCGTGGCAAGTTTGGAAGACTCCTGAAAGCCATCCCCCATACGACCAGAGTATGATGTCAGTATATTCACAGAGTAAACGAGCAAAGCAAAATGGAAGATCTATTAACGCTAACTTTAGCCCTCAACTCAACTGTTGCCACTCAACCCCAAAAACAAGCCACAACTGTTAGGGATAAAAAGCCTGAAAATCGTCAATTTGAACAAAAACTAATTCAGGAAAAATCGAAGTTTACGGTTCCATTTTTGATGCTTGGGGTATTGTAATTTAGATGATTTAATTGAATTCTCGACGAGAAATATACCAAGATAAAATACCACCTAATACAGATAAAGTCGCTAAACCCAGAAACACTTTGGGTAAACCGAAATAGGTTTCTGCAACACCCGCCAAGGCGAGGGGTAAACTCAGGGCAATATTAACCGCGTTATTTTGTAGTCCAAATACTTTGCCACGCATGGCTTC
This sequence comes from uncultured Lyngbya sp., assembly GCA_964401105.1. Classification (GTDB taxonomy): domain Bacteria; phylum Cyanobacteriota; class Cyanobacteriia; order Cyanobacteriales; family Microcoleaceae; genus JAAURB01. The sequence goes on from CAYNXM010000162.1 coordinate 9,819, forward strand.
TGGGGTTTCAGCTTGGATAGTAGTCTGCATCGGAATGCCGACAAGGGCGGCAAAAATTCCCAGTAAGGCAATTAACCCTAAAGCGGATGATAATTGTTGAGTGAAAAAGGCTAATCCTGTTAAACTACCAGCAATACCCAGTGAACCGATTAACGCCAGTTGAATATGAGAAATCCGATGTCCAGCTTGTCCTAAAACACCTCCTCCAATTGCCATCCCAATCCCAGCTGCTGCCAGTAAAAAGCCGAATTGAGAAGCTTCTAAAGTCGGGATTAATTCCGCTAGACGTACTGCTAAAACGGATAAAGCGGCAAAAATAGAGAATAAAATAATTAGTTGAATTAAAGCATTGCGAACTCGATGATGATTATTGAGATAGCCAATACCTTCTTTAAGATCTTCTAAAATGTGGGGGGGTTCTGTTTGACTCGATTTGCGTTTTTCTCCGGTTTTCATCATCATTAAGATTAAACCCGCGATCGCATAACCACTTCCCACCGTTAATTCTTTACCTCCGATGGGCAGTCTTAAGCCGATCTGTTCAATTGTAGTATCAGCCCAGTCTAACAAGGGATCTCCCACCGCAAATCCAATAATCACCGATGCCATCATCGTGGTGGTATAAAGAGAGTTTGCTGATAGTAGGTGATGACGTTCTACAATCAGGGGAATGGTCGCTTGTTCAGCCGGAGCAAAAAATTGCGTTAAAGTTGAGATTAAAAATGTTATCCCTAACATCATGTAAAATCCGAGGGGCAATTGACCGATATTGATTCCCTGGGATAGCCACAATAGGAATGGCAGTAGAATTACAAAACCCCCTCTAAACAGATTAGTTAAAACCAACACTACTTTTTTCGGCCACCGATCGACATAAACCCCTGCCCCTGCCCCAAATAATACTGCGGGTACGGTAAAGGCGATCATAATTGCCGATACCCAACCACTGATACTTTGATTGGCCTGTTGAAATTGACTGGAGATAATGGCAATCATCAACACCAGATAAATTTTATCCGCCAGTTGTGAAAAAACTTGTCCACTCCACAGGGCGAGAAAATTACGATTCTTTAACACTGGCCAAAATCCACGTTCTTGAGGATCAGTTGACTCTTCATCACTCGATGTCTGAGGTTGAAGGGAATTATCAGAAGAATTATTATCTTGAGTGAGCTGATTATCAGCCATCTCACTGGATTTATTTTCGGTATTCCCCGTTGGGGATGGGGTGGATGGTTTTTCAGAGTTCAGCGATCGCATACTGGATTGGTTTGGTGTTCACAAGACTCAGCAGACTCAGTCCAATAGAATCGCTTTGGGGTAGACAATTACAGACAGTAGAATGTTTCTAGACTGAGTCTACAGCAAAGATGGAGGCGCAACAGGCAGAGACGACTTGACAAGGCTACCCTCACTATCAATTGAAGAATTTGACAGTTTGTCTATTGGCTTTTATCTATCTTACCGTGAAATTGATCGCAAAACACTGAAATCAAGGAAATTGTTGATTAAAATCTGCTTTTATTTAATATTTTGTACTCTAAATTTACCCAGTAAAGATTAATATTTTGAAAGATTTTGAGAGGATTGATCGAGTTGCTGAGTATAGGTTTCTATTAAGCAAGCTGAGCGAATTTTTCGTCCTAAATGATACTCTGTATATTGTCGCAATACTTGCTCGATTAAGATCCAATCTGATAGTTCGGTTGTCTTAAATAGCTGGGATTCAGGATTGGATTCAAAGACTAATGTATCAATCAGTTGAGGTTGAGATAGCTTTTGTAGAATGGTAAATTGAGTAGGGGTTAATCGAAAATTAATTTTCAATTCAACATCATCAGCCGGTTCAATGGTATAACTATCATAAGATTCAGCAACTTTTAAAGAAGAATTAGTTTTTTGCCTAAGTTGATGCCAATCTGATAAACTGACAATCCCTCCCCCAGTAATACTAAATCCAATCCGCCATTGTAATTGATTAAAATTCGGCTCAATCGATTGTTGAGTTAAGCTACAAAACTGGGTTTGAGGGGCAATTCCTCCCCAGGCTAATAAATGAAAAATACCTTGAACTAAACAAGCAATAATCAGAATACCTATTTGAGAATTGGAAGTATTGTGTAACTGCTCAAGTCGATTTAAATGTTCATTTAATAATAAAAATAACTCTTCTTGGGGTTGTTCACTCAACGCGATCGCTAATACTAATTCAGCCCAATATTGACTCGCGGCTAATTTCCCTAAATTTTGACTCAGTTTACTATAAGATTTAATCGTCTCAGCTTGAGTGATTTTATCAAGCGATCGCCCTTTAGCAATAAATAATTGATTGACAAAAAATAGCCCACTGTTTCCTCTTAATTTTGAGCGAGGTTTTCTAGCTCCCGGTGCAACAGCTCGAATTAATCCTTGCTCCCGCGTCAAGATAGTGAGCAAGCGGTCAGATTCCCCTAAAGGAATTGCTTTGAGGTTAATGCCGACTGCATTATAGGTGCGGCTCATAAATTTAGTGGTTCGTTATTGGTTATTAGTCATTAGTTCTTTATGATGGCACATAGCGCGGTTGCAATCGTCATTTACTGGGGTTCAGCTCATACTGGTAGACTTTTTACTGTGATTTCCTACGAATAACCGGCTAAGTAGTAACGAATGATCCGATCACATCTGAGTTGAATCAATCGGTCGATACAATGCTAAAGTTAAAGGAATGAATCAGGCTTAAAACCCTCTATATATTTTTAGGTCTAAACTATTACGTTACCCTTTGAGTTAAATGATAGTCGGTACAACAGAAGCAGCTCAAATTTTAAATATCTCTACCGCTCGACTCAGAACCCTTCTGATTTCAGGCAGAGTCCAAGGCGCTTACAAGAGTGGGAAAATGTGGTTAATCCCTTTATTTAACGGCAAGCCAATTATTTCTCGAGGTAAACGAGGTCCTGCACCCCGTTGGCGTAATCCCAAAAAGCCTGCTAAAACGGTTGTTCATGTGAATTCACACCGAATTAAACAGAATCAAAAAAAAAAGGAACGACAGCCAGTGATTACAGTCAAGAAAAGTAACAGTAATATTTATGGACATCAAATCGAGATACTAGGAGGATGTCGTGTAGTCTACAACCCCGATCATCCTAAAAGATGTGGTGCGAGGGTTTGGATTGAAACCTTGTACGATGTTAAGGTCATCGCTTAGGTTCAAGAAGAATTTTTGTGAAGTTTCTGGGGCGATTCACGCGCCCGCGTTGGCGTAGTCTGTGCTTCGGACTTATCGCTTAAACCAATTCGGCTAAAGAGCGACTAAGTCTTTGCTAGTGGGACTTTAGCAAAATTCCAGCCCAAATGTAGCCTAAACTCGCTTTATACCTGGCAAATACGTCCTTATTCTCCTGAGGCCAATGGACAAAACGGTAAGACATGGCACTGCGAAAAGCATCTTTTGCTTCAGTAA
>CAYNXM010000163.1:0-28020 GCA_964401105.1 uncultured Lyngbya sp.
AAACCCATCGAAGCCACTATTTTAATCGAAGCGATCGCCGAGTTAATTCAATACAACGTTTAATTAAATATTTATGCAATAGCAAACCCGGTATGCTTTCTGAGTTGAGGTGATTTGAAGGCTAACACAATACGTTCACGAGGAATATCGGTTTCTAACAGTTCAACAGCAATACCATGTTACTATCTGTGGCACTACCGACATATATTAGGACAACATTTTTTCTCTGTGTTCCTCTGTGCCTGGTGTGGTGAGTTTTCTCAACATCTTAATTAAAGTGCGTAGCGCTATATTATATAGCGAACCAATAACTTCAATTCACAGCGATCGCCCAAGAGATACAATCTGAGTTTTCATCTACAATATTGAGAATAATCCGATCAGCATGAATTCATCCATCTATGACCTTTTCCGCGATTGTTCGGGCATTAGGGCAATCCCCATTAACCCATGAACTGCTAACCAAACTGAATCAACAACAATCCCTGTATCTCAATGGACTGCCTCGACTGCCGAAAGGATTGGTTGCTTCAGCCTTAGCCCAGAAAGCGGGACTGAACTTATTTGTCGTTACAGCCACCCTAGAAGAAGCGGGACGGTGGTCAGCCCAACTGGAAGCCATGGGTTGGGAAACAGTCCATTTTTACCCGACTTCAGAAGGTTCACCCTACGAAGCGTCCTATTCTGAGGAGATGACTTGGGGACAGTTACAGGTGTTAGCTGATTTAGTCGTTAGAGAAGATTCTGATAGCGAAACTCAACCCAATATTGCCATTGTCGCTACAGAACGCGCTTTACAGCCCCATTTGCCCCCTAAAATTGCCTTTAAGCCCTATTGTTTGACCTGGACGCGGGGGATGACCTGGGACTCGAAAACGATTGACCACGAGCTTGCTAGGCTGGGCTATGAACGGGTTTCGTTGGTGGAAACAGAGGGTCAATGGAGTCGGCGAGGTGATATTATTGATGTGTTCCCGGTGGCAGCAGAATTGCCGGTGCGGTTGGAATGGTTTGGGGATGAATTAGAACAAATTCGAGAATTTGACCCCTCAACTCAGCGATCGCTTGATAAAATTGAACAATTAATCTTAACACCAACGAGTTATAATCCTTGGGGAATCGGTACAGAAGAACTCCAACTCGATCGGTTTGTTTCTCTGTTAGATTATTTATCTGAATATACTTTAGTCACGATTGATGAACCGGATCAATGTGCAGCCCATGGTGGGCGATGGTATGAACACGTCGCCGAACAATGGGATCAAACTTCACCCTTGCGTCATCGTTCGTTTAGCGATTCTTTAACCGCAATTCAGCAACAATTTGACCATTTATTTGTATCGGAATTAGCGGAATATCAGAGTAGTTTTGTTGAGATTTCCCCGTTAAATTTATCCAGTCGTCCGGTTCCGGTTTTACCCCATCAATTTGCTAAATTAGCGGAATTAATCCGGGAAGAACGCGATCGCCATTTTAATATATTTTTGATTTCGGCACAACCCAGTCGTTCTGTGGCGCTACTTTCCGAACATGATTGTCCGGCAAAGTTTGTTCCGAATCCGAAAGATTATCCGGCTATTGATAGCTTAATTAAAAATACCCCTGTTGCTTTAAAATATACGGGACTCGCAGAATTAGAAGGATTTATTTTACCGACGTTTCGGTTAGTAATAGTTACAGATAGAGAATTTTATGGTCAGCATTCTCTGGCTACACCTAGTTATATTCGCAAACGTCGTCGCGCTGCTTCTAAACAAGTGGATCCCCATAAATTACGTCCGGGGGATTATGTGGTTCATCGTCAACATGGGATTGGTAAATTTATTAAGTTAGAAGGCTTAACAATTAATAATGAAACGAGGGATTATTTGGTTTTAAAATATGCTGATGGGTTGCTGAGAGTGGCAGCCGATCAAGTGGGGAGTTTATCGCGATTTCGTTCAACTGGGGGTAAAGTGCCTCAGTTGAATAAATTAACTGGAAAAACTTGGGAAAAAGCGAAGAATAAAGTACAGAAATCCCTGAAAAAGTTAGCGGTAGATTTACTAAAGCTTTATGCCCAGCGCGGACAACAAACCGGGTTTAGTTATCCCTTGGATACCCCGTGGCAACAGGAAATGGAAGATTCTTTTCCTTATCAACCCACACCAGATCAATTAAAATCTACTCAAGATGTAAAACGGGATATGGAAAGCGATCGCCCCATGGATCGTTTAGTTTGTGGAGATGTGGGATTTGGTAAAACAGAAGTGGCAATTCGGGCTATTTTTAAAGCAGTGACTGCCAGTAAACAGGTGGCATTTTTAGCGCCAACTACCATTTTAACTCAGCAACATTATCATACTTTAAAAGAACGATTTGCTCCTTATCCAATTGAAATTGCTTTATTAAATCGCTTCCGCACAACCGCAGAAAAAAAGGAAATTCAACAACGTTTAGCCACCGGTGAAATTGATATTGTCGTCGGAACCCAATCGCTTTTAAGTAAAACGATTCAATTTAAAAATTTAGGTTTATTAGTGGTGGATGAAGAACAACGGTTTGGGGTGAATCAAAAAGAGAAAATTAAGGCGATGAAAACCCATTTAGATGTCTTAACTTTAACTGCGACACCTATTCCTCGAACTTTATATATGGCGCTTTCAGGTATTCGAGAAATGAGCCTCATTACTACGCCACCACCGTCTCGTCGGCCGATACAAACTCATCTTTCACCTTATAACCCCGAAAGCATTAGAACCGCCATTCGCCAAGAATTAGATAGAGGGGGACAGGTATTTTATGTTGTGCCTCGAATAGAAGGCATTGAAGAAACCTCTGGCCAAATTCGGGAGATGGTTCCCACTGCTAAAATATTAATCGCTCACGGACAAATGGAAGCCAATGAATTAGAATCCATTATGTTAACCTTTAGTGCCGGAGAAGCGGATATTTTAGTCTGTACAACCATTATTGAATCCGGTTTAGATATTCCCCGCGTTAATACTATTTTAGTTGAAAATGCCCAGAAGTTTGGCTTAGCTCAATTGTATCAACTCAGAGGTCGTGTCGGGCGGGCGGGAATACAAGCCCATGCTTGGTTATTTTATCCCATAACAGCGGATGGACGGGCAGCTTTAACGGATGATGCCCGCAAAAGATTAAGGGCAATTAAAGAATTTACTCAACTCGGTTCAGGCTATCAACTGGCAATGCGAGACTTAGAAATTCGCGGGGCGGGTGATATTTTGGGGGCTGAACAATCGGGTCAAATGAATACCATTGGATTTGACTTATATACTGAGATGTTACAAGAAGCAATTCAAGAAGTCAAGGGTCAAGAAATCCCCCAAGTCGATGATACTCAAATTGACCTGAGTTTGACTGCTTTTATTCCCGCTGATTATATTCCCGATATCGATCAAAAAATGACTGCTTATCGCCAAGTTGCAGCCTGTCAAAGCCGCGATCAACTCAGCCGTTTAGAAGAAGATTGGTGCGATCGCTACGGCCCTATTCCCACACCTGCCCAACAGTTAATTCGGGTAATGGAACTCAAACAAATTGCGAAAAAGTTAGGGTTTTCTCGGATTAAACCCGATGGCAAACAACACGTTTTATTAGAAACACCCATGGAAGAACCGGCCTGGAATTTACTTAAACAAAATTTAGCAGATCATTTAAAAACTCGGTTTGTTTATAGCCCTGGAAAAGTAACAGTCCGGGGTTTAGGAGTGATGAATGCCAGTAAACAGTTAGAATCTTTAATTGAATGGTTAGATCAAGCCAGTGTTGCCATGAACAGTGAACCCTTTTAAATATTAGAAAAATCCTTCCCCTATCTTGGCTAAGAATAAGGTATTTGGTGAGGTTTAATAGCAGATTTTATACCCATTCATGGGTGATGTTGCTACTAATAAATTTCAAGCTGCCATCATATCCCTACCCCCCTGTGTCCCCCCTTGTCAAGGGGGGAGGAAGACGATTCTCTTTGCTAATAAGAGGACTAGTGAGGTTTAATAGCAAATTTGAATAGGAATATTTAAGCCTTTTAAATCTTATAAAAATATTTCCCCTTGTAGAGACGTTGCATGAAACGTCTCTACAGGACTATTAATTAGCCAGATATCATATCTACTTAACTCTGAAATTGACTTGTAATTCGTTTCATTGCTTCTTCAACATTTTCCCGACTATTAAAGGCAGAAATCCGAAAATATCCTTCACCGGCTGCCCCAAAACCAGAACCCGGTGTACCGACAACATGACAATTTTGTAGGAGTTTATCAAAGAAATCCCAACTGGATAAACCCGCTGGAGTTTTCACCCAAATATAAGGGGCATGAATCCCACCAAATACTTCTAAACCGGCAGCAGAAAGTTGTTCTCGAATAATTTTGGCGTTTTCTAAATAGAAACTAATTAATTCTTTAACTTGGGTTTTTCCGGCTTCTGAATATACCGCTTCAGCCCCTCGCTGAATAATATAAGAAACCCCATTAAATTTAGTCGATTGACGACGATTCCATAACTTCCAAAGTTCCACATCTTCTCCATCAGAAGTCTTGGCTGTTAACGTTTTCGGCACAACCGTTAAGGCACAGCGAGTCCCCGTAAAACCGGCATTTTTAGAGAATGATCGAAACTCAATCGCGCAATCTCTTGCCCCTTCAATTTCATAAATAGAATGGGGTAATTCCGGGTCAGTAATAAAGGCTTCATAAGCCGCATCAAACAGAATAATGGCATCGTTGGCTTTAGCATAATCTACCCAAGCTTTGAGATACTCTTTACTGGCAGTTGCCCCCGTGGGATTATTCGGAAAACAGAGATAAATTAAATCGACTTTTTGGCTGGGAATTTCAGCGGTAAAATTGTTTTCAGCCGTAATCGGTAAATAGACTAAACCCTCATATTCTCCCGCCTGATTAGCCGGGCCAGTGTGACCCGCCATCACATTGGTATCGACATAAACAGGATAAACCGGGTCGGTGACTGCAATTTTATTGTTTTTGCCAAAAATATCGAGAATATTGCCTGTATCGCACTTAGAACCGTCAGAGATGAAGATTTCAGACGCATCTACCTCACAACCACGGGCTTGAAAATCATCTGATGCAATTTTTTCCCGTAACCAAGGATATCCCTGTTCGGGGCCATATCCCCGGAAGCTACCGCGATCGCCCATTTCTTCCACAGCTTTTAACATCGCCACCCGGCAGGCTTGGGGCAAGGGTTCGGTGACATCTCCAATCCCCAGTTTAATGATTTGCGCCCCCTGGTTGGCTTCGGCAAAGGTATTGACTCGCCGCGCAATTTCCGGGAATAAATAGCCCGCTTTGAGTTTGAGGTAATTATCGTTGATGGTTGCCATATTAATCGTTACATACAGTCACTGATCCGTATTATTGTGCCATGTTGTTGGTTAAATGAATTGAATATTGGCTAAAATGATGACATCAAGCCGATTATATGATCTTCTGGTGAGAAACTTTAAATACTTTGATTGCACCGAACACTTAAAACTCTGAACTGTAAAAATAAAATCTATAAAAACTTATTAATTATTAATTATTATGGTTGACTTAGAAATACTTAAAAAACTCCAAGGAACATCTATAGAAGAACGCATCCTTATGATTGAAGCCATCCTACAAACCGTTAAAAATGATATGCGTTTAACTGATGAGCAACAGGTTTCGGGGCAGGATCGACCTTTGCGGGGGAAAGTCATTCATTATCAGGAACCATTAGAACCTGTAGCGATTGATGACTGGGAAATATTAGCATGATTCTTCTGGATACTCATATCTGGATTTGGTGGATTGATGAACATCCAAAACTGTCTCCCCAAAACTTAGAAATTATTGCAGCCAATCAAGACAATGGTTTAGGAATTAGTATTATTTCTTGTTGGGAAATTGCCAAATTAGTCGAGAAAGGTAGACTAAGGTTTGAGTGTTCTGTAGAAGAATGGCTGAAACTCGCCCTAAACTACCCTGGTGTTCAATTGCTAGAGTTAAGCTTACCGATTATTATACAATCTACTCAACTCTCTGGATTTCACGCCGATCCGGCTGACCAGATGATTGTAGCAACGGCTAAAGTTCACGACTTGTTTTTGGTGACTCAAGACCAAAAAATTCTAAATTATTTTCAAGAACAAGCACCATCTAATCCATTAAATTAAAATAGAAACTAAATCGATAATTCTTAATTCTATCTATGATTCTCCTCAATGACTTATCCAAACGTCTCCAAATTGACGACCCTGAACAACGCCAGACGGTTAGTCCAGTCAGTTGGTCGCAATACGAAGCATTGTTATCAGATCTAGGGGATCAATCCTCCTACCGTGTGAGTTACTTAGATGGAGTACTAGAAATCGTGGCCCCGAGTCGTCGGCATGAAAGCGGAAAAACCCGAATTGGAACCTTACTGGAAATTTACTTTTTAGAAACGGATACAGAATACTTTCCAACAGGGTCTACAACTTTTCGTAAATCTCAACAGGAAGTGGGAGGTGAACCAGATGAGAGTTATTGTATCGGCACAGATAAGGATTTTCCCGATCTAGCCATTGAAGTGGTTGTCACCTCTGGCGGAATTAATCGATTGGCCCTCTATCAACGACTTGGAGTACAAGAAGTATGGTTTTGGCAAGAAAATCGCCTGGCTATTTACCATTTACGACAAGATTGCGATCAATTCACATCAACTTATAGTTATCAAGCCATTAATCGCAGTGAAATTTTACCTGAGTTGAACATTGAATTATTAACCCAATGTATCCAAAATCCTAGTCCTCTAGCCGCAGCTAAAGCTTTTCGCCAAGGAATCCGATAGATTAAATAGTATCATGATGGCTTCGCTACCCTCACCATGCGATCGCAAACGCCTCAATACAAATGACGCGCCAACCAATAACCCATAACAATTGCCAAACTTCGCTACAATCAAAAATGGTTCATCATTGGAGAGAGTCCCACGGTTTATACACGTCCTTTAGCCCGTTTGATTGAACAGTTACAACGCTTGCCGGGAATTGGCCCGAAAACAGCGCAACGGTTGGCGCTGCATATTATTAAGCGATCGGATGAAGAGGTTAAAATCCTTGCCCAGGCTTTAATTGATGCCAAGAAGCAAGTCGGATTATGTCAGGTGTGTTTTCATCTCTCTGCTGAGTCGGTCTGTGATATCTGTCGTCATCCTCAACGGGATAGTCAAACCGTTTGTGTGGTGAGTGATTCTCGCGATGTGGTCGCCATTGAGAAGACACGGGAATATCGCGGTAAATATCATGTATTGGGGGGTGTGATTTCCCCGATGGATGGGATTGGCCCCGAACAATTGACCATACAATCTTTAATTCAGCGGGTGAGTCGAGGGGAAATTACTGAGGTGATTATTGCCATTAGTCCGAGTGTGGAAGGGGAAACCACAACTTTATATTTAGGTCAATTACTCAAGCCATTTACTCGCGTGACTCGGATTGCCTTTGGGTTGCCCATGGGAGGGGATTTAGAATATGCTGATGAGGTGACTTTAGCCCGCGCCTTAGAAGGACGACGAGAAATTGATTAATGTTTGAGTTAATCTTCTGCAAGGGCAAAAATGCGATCGCGCCCATGCTGTTTAGCGGTAAAAAGTGCCCGGTCTGCCATCTGCATTAAAGATTCTGAGGTAGAAAGTTGAGTCGGTAATAGGCTGGCAACCCCTAAACTGATGGTTACAGTTTCAGCCACAGCAGAACTATTGTGGGGAATTTGCAAAGTTTTCACCCGATTTAAAATTAACTTTGCCACCCGTAATGCGCCCTCTGCATCTGTATTCGGTAAAATTAAGGCAAATTCATCACTACCATAACGCGCCACTTTGTCTGCGGGTCGTTTGACTGTATCTTTCAGGGCAGAAGCAATCAGTTGTAAACAAGCATCCCCTGCGGGGTAACCATAAGTATCATTGTATTGTTTAAAATAATCGAGATCGGCCAGAATAACGGATAAAAATGCCCCATCTCGCCCCAATCTTCGCCATTCTTGTTCTAGGGTTTGATTAAAGTTATAACGATTGGCAATTTGAGTCAAGCTATCGGTCACAGAAAGCTGTTCTAATTCCTGATTTTTTTGCTGTAATTCCTCATACAATTGAGATTGTTGAATGGCAACGGTTAACTGGGAAGCTAATTGTTCTAATAAGTTAATTTTCCATGTTTCTTCACTCAATGGATCTGGGGTCTGATGAATAATCGTCAAACTTCCCCATAATGGCTGCTTAGAATCAGTGTGAGTTAAAATAGGAATAATCAGTAACGACAGAATATTTAATTGATTCAGATGATGTTTCAGTTCCTCGTTAAATTGTGTCGTATTAATATCAGGAAAATAGCTAACTTTCCCTTGAGATAAACTCGATAAAAGATGCTGGGTTATCAGTTCTTCTAAGTTAAGGAAATTAAAATCTTCTGAAACACTTGAAGCGATCACTTCTGCTTTTAGTTGTTGGGCTTTATCGATATAAAGTTGATAGAATAAAATTTGATCGGCTTGTAACAGAGGCTGAATTTCAGTGATTGTAGTTTTTAATATGACTTCCAAGCTTAAAGATTGACGAATTCGCCCTGTAATGTTCCCTAGCACTCGAGTTTTTTCAACTTGCTGTCGTAACTGTCGATCAAATTGCTTTCGATCTGTAATATCGCGACCTATCCAAATAAATTTTTTCTGAGTAGGATCCGGAGCATTTAGGGGAGAACAAGAAAAAGAAATAGGAATTTTAACACCTAATTTTGTACGGCAGTTGACTTCTATATTGGTTAAAAGTTGACTCACATTCTCTAAATCCAATAGATTCATCGGTGCATCAACTTGTGAGTTTTGAAATAATGTAGAAATTGATTGATTAATTAGCTCTTGTTCTGAATATTCTAGACAATTGATAGTAGCTAGATTAATAAATTCAATGATTCCGGCTTCATCCGTCACTATAAAAAAGTCAACCAATGAATTAATAATTGTCTTTAAATTTTCAACATTTAATCCTAAATGAAAATAACTGCTGGTAAAATCGTGAACTTTGATAATTTGACTTAAGCTATGTTCCTGTAAGCTTTGGTGTGTGCTTTCCTCAAAAATAACTAAAATATCTCCGGCTAAATCTGTTTCTTGAGGAACATTTCTGAAAGCATGAATATCTCGATATAAAATTGGGCTTTCTTGAGAGTCTATACAAACATTTTTTAGAACAAAATGGCTAACCTTTTCATTTAAAATATCCTTTATAACATCTTCTAAGCCCACTAATTCTGGGAAGTATTGACGGCAATCCTCACCCGCTTTGAGTTCTTCTATCGTATCTGAAAATAAATTAATTTGATTAGAATATTCTATCACTATCCATTCTGGATTCAAGGTAAAATATTCAATTTTTTTAGGGTTTGCCCACTGATTAACTACTGAATTCATAATAATTATATTGAATTAATATCACAGGATTTAAGCTAATAATATAATTTTGCTGCTGATTGAGTACTAAATTATTTTTTTAGCCAAGTCATTAAACATTTCATCCACATAAATTCCTGTCTTAGCAGAAGTTTGATAAACTGATAGAATTGACTCATTTTTAAATGATAGATTATTTTGAGTTTGCTGTTGAATGAATTCAGCTTTTGCTAAATCAGTTTTATTAAAAGCAATTACAATCACTCCTCTAGGATTAATAGATAAAAATAAATCAATATGTTGAGACAGGTGATTAATTGTATCTTGGCGAGTCAAATCTGCAACAATTACTGCACCACTTGACCCCTGTAAGTAGCTGGGTGCAATTGATTTAAATCGAGTTTGACCTTCAACATCCCAAATCATCAGTTGCATTAATTGGGGATGATCTGTTTCATTTGAAGATAAGTTAATCTTTTTTCGAGAAATTTTAACTCCAATGGTTGAAAGATATTGATCGCTAAATTGTCGGTCAACAAACCGACGAACTAAACTGGTTTTCCCGACTGCAAAATCACCTATTAGGCAGATTTTTTTATAAATCATAAATTTAAATCATCAGTCATATTAGCGACTCACATCATCATTGATAATTTCAATAATAACAGTTCTATTCAACCATTGTAATTGATTTTCTGCAACTCCTGGGGGTATTTCTTTTGATTGAGTTGTTTCTATTCGTCTACGATCTATACCATAACTTTCTAAAGCCGTTTGTACAGCCTGCGATCGCTTTAACCCGATATTTTTATATTGACCTTTTTCTCGTCTGTCTTTATAGCCTATCAGTTTGACTCTAAGTTGGGGATATTTTTTTAAATATTGAGACATTAAACGTATTTTTTCTTCAAAATCCCGCTCTATAATCTCAAAGGATTTTAAGTTAAAATAAATGCGAGTAGCAATGGGAAAGGGTTGGATGGTTAACTGACTGTTGACAGATTCCACCCCATCAATACTTTCAAAAGCTTGTATGATGTTATCAATATCTTCTGATTGAATCACAGTGCCTTCGAGACGAACTTTTGGGGGATTATATTCACTTGAAATTGAAATTCCATTCATTTGATTTAAAGCGGCTGTCATTTGTTGAATTTCTGCTGCCATTTGTTCAGGATCAGCCGGAATTTTAACGGCAACAATATTATTGTCCAAATTCCAATGGGGTAAAGTCTGTTGTAGAGTTGTTTCAACTTGTTGACGAAGTCGTTGATTCGGAACTTCTCCGCTTAAACTTAAGGTTTGATTGGCTTTTTCTGCATCCACATTTAAACGATATAGTGCTAATTCCGGTTCAGTTGTTAAGGCTTCCAGTGCTTTTATTTCAGCTTGATGATTCTCTCTGCGTCTCGCTTCAGCCATCTGCCAAGGGATAAAAATTAACCCCAAAAGTAACAGAATTAATAACAATAATGAACTAAATCCTTGACGTTTATGAGGTAAGTTGTCTTTCTGAATTAACGGTTGAAGCTGTTGTTTGACTCCAACCGGAATCATCTCTTGATTACCATCAAAATCTTGAATGAATTGACTATGCTGCTGAATAATAGTTGTTAAGGTTTTACGAATTTTTTGGATAAATTTTTGATGGGGTTCTCCTTGTACAATAACCGCCAAATAACAATATCCTGCTACTTCAATTAAAATGCGAGAATCCCCATAGTCAATCTCATTTAATTCTCTATTTTCTTTATCGTTGGTAATACAGTCATTCACAAAACTCCGAATAGCTGTTAACATTCCCGCTAACATATCAGAATCTAATTTAGATTCTCCTTCCTGTTGAATTTCTGTAATTAATAAACCCGTTGCTTTATGAATTAAAAGCACAGCTTGTACAGTACAGCGCATCGCTTCTGTTAAAATTAACTCGGCCTCAGATACCCCTTGCATTTTAGCTTTAATTTTCCGTTGAACCCCTTGAATACTTAAAGCCGTTTCAATTTTTTGATTAATTTCCCGTAAGGCTTCTGCTAAATAGCGGGTAATGGTACTGCCAATCACTGGATACAATGCATCAACCATTGCATCACGTTCTAAAATAATTTGTTCTTGTATTGTCTTTGCCATTGTGGGGGCTAAAGCTTTAATAATTTCCTCTTTATCTAAACGAATTTGTTCTTGAATTGCCGCCCCCATTTCGGGTGCAATAGCTTGCGCCATTTCTTTCGGTGAGGTTTGAATTTGATGTTGAATTGCTAAGGGAATTAAAGTCGCGATCGCCTGACTCATTTGTTGTCGATTTTGTTGAGCTTTCAGACGAACCAATTCATCAATAATCGGTAATAACGTTTCAATGACTTCTGCTTTAGATTGGTAAATTCTGCGATTTAAAATTTCTGTGATGCAAGGAACCATCAACTCCGTCAGATAAGCGGAATCCTGTAACTTTTGCTCCAATGAACTGAACTTATATTCTACTTCTGTAGATAAGGAATTTAACTGAGAATCTACTTCTGTGGGTAAGAAATTCAACTGAGATTCCATTTCTATAGATAAGGAATTCAACTGAGATTCCATTTCTGTAGATAAAGAATTCAACTGAGATTCCATTTCTGTGGGTAAGGAATTTAGCTGAGATTCTACTTTTGTAGATAAAGCTTTTAACTCCGATGGATCTAAAGATTCAAATGCCTCACTTAACAGTAAAACCTGCTGCTTTAGTCCTTCAAACTCAGCAACATTAAACCCTAAAATTAACTTTTTAAAATACTCAGTAATATCTTGCATCGGGTAAGCCGTGTCAGCCGATAAAAAATGATGATAAAAAGAATTAGGCTGTGAATGATCTTGAGGTGAATTCTGGTCGAGACGACAATCGCTCATGGTTCAAGTCCTGATTTGTTTAGCAATCCCATTCTTCACAAGCTGATACAAAAACTATATGGGTGTTTTTATCTTTTTTCTAGTGTAACCGGAAAGGGGAACTTCTTAGCGTTAAAATAGAATTTAACTGTTACTCAATTGTTTCGAGTCTATGACTACTGCTGCACCGGCAAAAACTGAATATGAAGCCGTGATTGGCTTAGAAACCCACTGCCAACTGAGTACTCAAACGAAGATATTTTCGAGTTCCTCCACTCAGTTTCAGGCCGATCCCAATACCAATATCGATCCGATTTGCCTCGGACTTCCGGGTGTGTTGCCCGTCCTCAACCAAAAAGTGTTAGAGTATGCCGTCAAGGCGGGATTGGCTCTCAACTGTCAAATTGCATCATACAGTAAATTTGACCGTAAGCAATATTTTTACCCTGATTTACCCAAAAATTACCAAATTTCTCAGTATGATTTACCCATTGCCACAGAAGGTTGGGTAGAAATTGAATTAGTGGATGAAGCGGGAACTGCTACTCGTAAGAAAATTGGAATTACCCGTTTACATATGGAAGAAGATGCGGGAAAATTAGTGCATGGAGGTAGCGATCGCCTATCGGGTTCAACTTACTCTTTAGTCGATTATAACCGGGCTGGAATTCCATTAATTGAAATTGTCTCAGAACCCGATATTCGTTCTGGCTTAGAAGCGGCTGAATATGCCCAAGAAATCCGTCGCATCGTCCGCTATTTAGGGGTGAGTGATGGTAATATGCAAGAAGGCTCTCTGCGTTGTGATGTCAACATTTCAGTGCGTCCGGTGGGGCAAGCAGAATTTGGCACGAAGGTAGAAATTAAAAATATGAATTCCTTCAGTGCAATTCAACGGGCTATAGACCATGAAATTCAACGACAAATTGCTGCTATAGAAACCGGAGAACCCATTGTTCAAGAAACCCGACTCTGGGAAGAAAATAGCCAAAAAACGATTAGTATGCGAGTCAAAGAAGGTTCGAGTGACTATCGTTATTTCCCTGAACCGGATCTGCCGCCGATTGAAGTTTCTCCTGAACAACTAGAACAGTGGAAATCTGAATCACCTGAACTTCCGGTGACCAAACGTCATCGTTATCAAACGGAATTGGGATTATCTGCTTATGATACTCGGGTATTAACTGAAGATCAATCCATAGCGGAATATTTTGAAGCCACGGTTGCCGCTGGAGGGGATACCAAACAAGCCGCAAATTGGGTGATGGGAGATCTCACGGCTTATCTGAAAAATGAGAAGTTAAATGTCACCGATATTGCCCTGAAACCGGAGGCGCTGGCGGAGTTAATTACCTTGATTGAAGAAAAAACAATTAGCGGTAAAATTGCTAAAGATATTTTACCCGAACTGTTGTCTACAGGGGGTTCTCCTAAAGCATTGGTTGAGAAAAAAGGACTGATCCAAATTTCCGATACCAATGAGTTAGAGGAGATTATTGATGGAGTTTTAACGGAAAATGCCGATAAAGTTGAACAATATCGTAATGGTAAAACCAAATTACAAGGGTTTTTTGTCGGGCAAATCATGAAGAAGACTCAAGGACGCGCCGATCCGAAGCTGACGACTCAACTTTTGGGTAAAAAACTCAATTCCTAATTTGCGATTCTAGGGCGCAATGGTTGCGCCCCGACTACTCAATTGTAAAGCTTCTGTAAAGCCTCGATTTTTGCCTCGACACCGAGGTGATAGTTATGGCATTATACTGAGTATGATTACAGATATACTTAAAGTCTTAATATTATTGAATCGTCACAGATAAAGGATGTTATATCAAGATCGGTGTCTTTGATCGATATCAACTGATTCGTTTAGTGATTTAGATGTGCATTCACAGTTAATTCAGAAAAGAATTAGCCCTCAGACTGTGGTTCTTCAATTAATATTTAAGTAATCTTTCCCTATAAAGTCTCTTGAGACTTGCACTCTCTATAAAAACTTGATGTTAACCCGTTGGAGTCAACACTGTGATTGATCGGATTCAAAAATTATCAGTTGCTTGCTTGTCTGCGTTATTCTGTGTTGGAAGTATCGCCGCAACAGCCGAGGCTGCGAGTTTTGTAGCCCAAACCAAAGGGGATAATAATCAAAATGACCCAGACTTCTTCAGCTTGGCAATTGAGGATGCGGGTGATACATCCGATGTATTTGTTAAATCGATTCAAATTGATTTAGCCGCTGGTGGCGATAACGATGCCTATTTTGATTATTCAGGCTTTCCCCCCACGTTAAATCTGAATACATTACAAGGCCTTGAAGCTGGGGATATTACCTTTACATCCCTCGAAGGCAGCGAAGTCTTTGCCACATCATTTAGACCCGAAGATGGGGATACTTCTTTATTGGAAATTAGCTTTGCAGAAGGTTCATTTGGTATCGGAGACTCGTTTCAATTTGGCGCAGAAACCGATTTTCTCGCCGTAGATGTCAGAGATGATGGGGATGATTTCGCTCGCGCTGGGGTCGCCCTGACGATAGAATTAGAAGATGGTAGCTTTGAAACAGTTACCTTTTCAGAGGTTGCAAATAATCACTCTCAAATTGTTCAATCCATTGTTTACGCGGCTGAGCCTCCTGACCCTGTTGTAGAAGTACCTGAACCGTTCTCTGTGTTAGGGTTATTCACAGTGGGTATTTTAGGCAGTGCAACTTTGAAGCGTTCTAAATCAGTTTAACAGAATTGATGGGGAGACTGAAATTAACAATAATCAATTTTTCTCCTCATCAACATCCGATTAATAATGCATTCTAATGTAGTATAATCTAAAACTATAAAGATTTTAACTATAGTAATTGTGGTCAATCCCCAATGAACCCTCATCACCCCTTCTATTCACAAGGATATGAAATTATCCGTGAACTCGGACGCAATCGAGAAGGTGGACGAATTACTTGGCTAGCATCAACTATCGATACAAAGCAGCCAGTCGTTTTAAAGCAATTCTGTTTTGCTCAGTCGGGTTCAAATTGGTCTGCGTTTCATGCTTATGAAAAAGAGATTCAAATCTTACAAAGTCTCGAACATCCGGGTATTCCCAGCTATTTAGGAGCCTTTGAAACACCAGAAGGATTCTGTATGGTGCAAGAGTATATCGATG
The DNA here is from genome assembly GCA_964401105.1 of uncultured Lyngbya sp. Classification (GTDB taxonomy): domain Bacteria; phylum Cyanobacteriota; class Cyanobacteriia; order Cyanobacteriales; family Microcoleaceae; genus JAAURB01. Next base: position 15,444 of record CAYNXM010000163.1, read on the forward strand.
CATTATCTCTGGGAGTACCTCGTAGCTTTAGCCCAGAAGAAGTTAAACAAATCGCGCTCTCTGCATTAGAAATTTTAGTCTATTTACAAAACAGAATTCCGCCTATTATTCATCGAGATATTAAGCCCGAAAATCTGCTGGTTGATAGTGAACTGAAGGTTTATTTGATTGATTTTGGGTTTGCTCGAATTGGCAGTAAGGAAGTTTCTAATAGTAGTGTTTTTAAAGGAACGCCTGGTTTTATTCCCCCTGAACAATTGCGTAAACCCACAGAAGCTTCAGATTTATATGGGTTAGGTGCTACTTTAATTTGTTTACTAACGGCTACCCCTTCAACTGCAATTCAAGACCTAACAGATGATGACGATCCCTATCTAATTCAGTTTAAATATTTACTTCCGCGCTTAAGTTTAAGGTTAATTGCTTGGTTAGAAAAAATGGTCAAGCCGAGGTTAAAGGAGCGTTATTCCGATGCTGAAACTGCGTTACAAGCGCTGAAGCCATTATATATTTCTCGAGTGCCAGAAGTTAAATTAAGTTCAGATATTCTAACATTTCAAGCTACCAAATTAGGGGAAAAACTTACACAAACAATTCATATTCATAATTCAATCCCCGAAACACTTTTAGAGGGATATTGGGAAGTTGCGCCTCATCTTCAAGATCCACCGCATACCCCGAATGCTCATGCTTGGATTTCTTTTTCACCGCCTCAGTTTAGGGGGAATTCGGTAAAATGTCAGGTGCAGATAGATACCTCTAAATTAGCAGCAGATCAGTATTATGAGCGACAGCTACTTCTTCACACCAATGCATTACCAGATACCCATCATCTAACAATCAGAGTTCAAACAGCACCGTTACCCGTTAAGATTCAATCCCTTCCCTATAAGTTGATATTCTTGCTATTAGTTTGTTCGACAACAATTACGGCTATCTGGTCAGATGATTTGGGGATAGGACAGTTGTCCGATACCGAAGGATTAATTGCAACTGCTATAAGCATATTGTTGTTATTATTGAACGAACCTATCCAAGTTAAAGTAAAACAATTTGCTTGGATAGGATTTTTCTGCGGTATATTTTTTACTGGATTAGAGATACTAAGCCGTCAGATTTGGTCGTATGGTCTTGTGTTTCTTATTATTACTGTAATTGTAGGTGCAATTATAGGTGCAATTATAGGTACATTAATTGCAGTATTGGAGAAGCTGTTCGCAACCTGGTTACCCAATCAAGGTTTATTAGAAAAGGAGTATAAGCGAGATCGATTTACGTTAATAGCAGAAGTACTCAGTATCCTGTTAGGGGGTGTTTTAGGCATAGGACTTGTTACAAGTTTACTCAACCCAGCCATTTTATTATCAATTACAGGACTGGGTGTTTCCTTAACAGGAACGTTATTGTATCCAGTATTTAAACACCGTCTGTTAATTGCTCGTTATCGTAAGTCTGAAAAAAACCTAATTCAGCCGTGAAATTGAATAAAATAAAACCCACGGTTACTGAATTAAAAGCCGTGGGAATATGTTTAAATTAAAGCAATAAAGCAATCCTAACGAGCGGCTACATTTCCACTAACGGCTTGGTTTGCTTGCTGCGTCACAGACTGAGGAATACGAGTATATTCAAGCTGACTATTAATACTTTGACCTTTCGTCAAAATCCAGTTAACCATTTTCTTAACAGCATCTGCTGTGGCTTGATCTTCGTAGCTTTTTTTGATCAATAACCAGGTAACCCCGACGATGGGATATCCTTGAGGTGGATCTTGAATATTGGTGGTATTGAAGTTACCATCAAACTGAACAGATCCCATGGCTTGGTTCGCGGCATTTAAGCTCGGTTCAACGTATTGACCCGCTTTGTTTTGAATTTTAGCAGTGGGGATACTGTTTTGACGCGCATAGGTATCTTGAACATAACCAATTGTACCATCGGTTTGCTTAATTAAGGCAGCAACACCATCATTTTTAGGGCCGCTGAGGAAACCACCCGGCCAGTTAGGGGCTTTATCTGTACCCACTTTACTGTTGAAACTAGAGCTAATTGTACTCAGGTGACGAGTAAAAATATAGGTTGTGCCGCTACTATCGGCCCTTACAACCACTTTAATCGGTTTATTGGGTAAGCTAGAATTCACTTGATTCCAACTTTTGACTTCTCCAGCAAAGATTTTACCCAACATCTCCCGAGACAGTTGTAAGTTGCTGACTCCAGAGAGATTATAAGCCACAGCAACGGCTCCACCAGCAGTAGGAACCATAATCATACCATTTCCCATTTTGCTGATTTCACCGCTCTTGGGAGGCGCGTCAGTCCCCGCAAAATCCACACTATCAGCGATAAATTGTCTAATTCCGCCACCACTACCGATGGAATTATAATTAACTGTAACGCCAGTTTCTTTTTTAAACTCTGAAAAATAACGTTCGTATAAAGGACGAGGGAATGAAGCCCCAGCACCACTGAGAGTTTGAGCAACTGCTTCACCAATAGTGCCGACAGTTAGGGCAACAGCGGCAACAGAAACTGTTACTGCTTTGCGCAAACCCGTTGTTAAGAAAATCACAGACTAGTCCTCTGAGTTGAAAATTTAATACATACGATAAGTAGGTTATAACAGCAAGGTTAACTCTAGATTAAAATCAAATTAACTTAGTTTTAAGTTAAGTGAGTTACTGAGGCTTTGAATGTTTTGATCAATTAATAAAGTTGATGGTACTATTATGACTTTTCAGTACTTTTTAATTTTTCAATAATTTTTTCGTTAGCTTTTGGAAATGGAAATTGATCGAGTTCATCTAAGGTTACCCAGCGAATTTCGTCGGATTCTAGCGGTTTGGGAATACCTGAGAGATAGCGGCAATGATAGACATTCAAAGTGATTTTAAAATGAGTATAAGCATGATCGATATTAATCAGATGTTCGCCTATTTCTATTTCTATATCGAGTTCTTCCTTAATTTCTCGGATAATACAATCTTGAATGGTTTCGTTGGGTTCTAGTTTTCCGCCGGGAAATTCCCATAAACCACCGAGTAGTCCTTTTGCCGGTCGTTTATCAATTAATATTTGTTCTTTATCATTCCAAATGACAGCAGCGCCAATGATTTTATGGGGTAAAGGAGCAGAAGGTTTACGCATCGGAATTTGATGTTGTAAATTAAGTTGATAAGCTTGACAAAAAGACTGCCAAGGACAGTCAGAACATTGAGGATTTTTGGGAGTACAAAGGGTGGCTCCTAAATCCATCAAGGCTTGGTTGAAGTCTCGCGGATGGTTTTGATCTAAAATTGTATCCGAGAGTTGCCACAGGGATTTTAAAGCGTCTGAAGGGGGAACTTCTAAAGCAGTTAATCTGGCTAAAACTCGTTTAACGTTACCATCTAAAATAGAAATAGGTTGATTAAACGCCGCACTTAAAATACCTCCGGCTGTGGTTCGACCAATTCCAGGAAGCTTTAAAACCTCATCTAAATTACTCGGAAAAATACCGTTATATTGTTGTACAATAATCTGAGAACAGGCGTGTAAATGACGGGCGCGGGCATAATAGCCTAAGCCTTGCCACAGTTTTAAAACCGTTTGCAAATCAGCAGCGGCGAGAATTTCAACTGTGGGAAATTGAGCCAGCCATCTTTGATAATAAGGAATAACCGTTTTAACTTGAGTCTGTTGCAGCATAATTTCTGCAATCCAAATTTGATAAGGATCGCGGCTGCTGCGCCAAGGTAAATCTCGACCGAATTGTTGATACCATTTCAGTAGCGTTGGCGTAGCCTCTCCTCTGGAGAATCGCCTCAGTTGCGCTATATTTGTATCTAACACATTTATATTTTTAACTGACTGATTCAACCGCTCTCAATCGCTGGAATTTGATGATGATACTACAGTGTATCGCAATCAGATATTACTTGTAAATAACATTGCTCCCAAACCTCTGCCCCTAAACCCCCAAAAGTGGGGGCTTCAAGTTGTAGATCTTGTAGGGTGCGTTACTAACGCACCTATACTCCCCCAGAATTAGGGGCTGGGGGGCGACAAAGTCAAACCCTTTTCTTCAATAGAAATCCCAGTCCTAAAGCACTAAACCCTAACATTAAACCCGGTTCAGGGACTGATTCAGAGTTAGTTGGTACACTGGTGTAAAAACTGCCAAAAAACTCATTTTCAGCCCCTCCAATTATTTCTCGAATTTCTACTTTGTCAAAAACCTCATCACTGCTAAATCCGACAAAAGTAGCAACATCATTCGGTCTGGTAAATTCAAAAGAGTCAATTATACTGCCACTATTGAGTAAAGTAATTTCAAATGTGGAGTCGATAAATAGCCCATTAACCGAAGGATCAAACTCAGGTTCAACAAAGTCAAAACCAAATGAATTAACCGGATTAGCGATATCAATATCAAATGATTCTACTCCATTCACTGCCAAATCAACACCAGGAATAAGAGTCACCCAATCCCGAATATCACTAAGATTGAATGTTTCAGCTTCTCGACGAGCCATAGTGAATGTTAAATCCTCAAGCGTGAAACTCCTAACTGAAAATCCTACAACTTCTAAAGACGTTTCTGTGGCGTTTGTGTCATTTAAAAAGCTGCTTCGGTCATCATACAGGGTTAAGGCTTGAGCTGGTTTTATACTAATTAGAAAAATAGTGAATAATATTGCACTAGAGAAAGAAGACTGAAGTCGTGAAGCCAAATATTTAGATTTCATTCGTTGCAACTCCTGATAGAATTTAGTTGATTCTAGGCTGCTAATATTGCTGCCGAAATGAACGTTTGTCCCTGAGAAGCTTAAGTAGATCTTGTAGTGTGCGTTACGGCGCAAAAGAGAAAAATACTTTTTATGTTGATTAACAACTGCTTAACGCACCCTACTGAACTGTTTCTACTGATAAATGACGATATTTTACCACACAGCCATACAACATCAGCTTGTTGATTTATTCATTTTTCAATCTCTTTCTCGTTCCTCTTAAAATCTTGTAGGTGCGTTAGTAACGCACCCTACTCAAATAACAAATCACAAATCACAAATTCTGCTATCCTGACTAAGGTAACCCATGGCGATTGTATTGATATGCTCAGAGCTGGAATTGTTGGACTCCCGAATGTAGGCAAATCCACCTTATTTAATGCCCTTGTTGCCAATGCTAAAGCAACGGCTGCAAACTTTCCGTTTTGTACCATTGAACCCAATGTGGGTGTGGTTGCAGTCCCCGATGAACGGTTGCAGGTATTGGGGAAATTATCCAACTCTGAACAAATTGTTCCCACCCGGATTGAATTTGTCGATATCGCTGGGTTAGTTAAAGGGGCGAGTCAAGGGGAAGGCTTAGGCAATCAATTTTTAGCCAATATTCGCGAAGTCGATGCGATTGTTCATGTGGTGCGCTGTTTTGAGAATGATGATATTATTCATGTGTCCGGTTCTGTTGACCCTGGGCGCGATATTGAGGTGATTAATTTAGAATTAGCCTTATCGGATTTAAGCCAAGTTGAACGCCGCATTGAACGGGTACGCAAACAAGCCCGTACCAGTAAGGAAGCCCAAGCAGAGTTAGCAATTCTCGAAAAGTTAGTTGCAGTACTGAATGAAGGCAAACCCGCCCGCATGGTGGAGTTAGACCCAGAAGAAGCGGAGATAATTCAGCCGTTGGGACTGTTAACCAATAAACCGATTATTTATGCAACTAATGTTTCCGAAGAAGATTTAGCCACAGGTAACGACTGGGTGGAACAAGTTCGACAAATTGCCGCCCCAGAAAACGCCCAGGTTGTGGTCATTTCAGCCCAAGTGGAATCAGAATTAATTGAATTGCCAGAAGAAGAACGAGGGGACTTTTTAGAGTCTTTGGGAGTCAGTGAAGGGGGATTAAAATCTTTAATTAAAGCCACTTATGAGTTACTCGGGTTACGAACCTATTTGACCACTGGCCCCAAAGAAACACGGGCATGGACGATAAGGGCAGGAATGTCTGCCCCTCAAGCTGCGGGGGTGATTCACTCAGATTTTGAACGGGGTTTTATTCGGGCTGAAACTGTATCCTACAACGATTTGGTTACCACAGGTTCGATGAGCGCGGCAAAGGAAAAAGGCCTAGTCCGTTCGGAAGGTAAAGATTATCTTGTACAAGAGGGCGATGTGATGTTATTCCGGTTTAATGTTTAGTATGTCGTTTCCTTCAATCTTGAGCAACTTAACATGATTGGTTTAATTATCACTTGGCTGGTCACAGCAGTCAGTTTGTTTATCATTGCCCAACTTAGCGCCTTCACTGGCGTTGAAATTGACAGCTTCAAAAAAGCGTTGTGGTCAGCAGTTGTTTTCGGGCTGTTGAATGCTTTAGTCCGTCCTGTGTTTGCGTTAGGAAAATGTTTGGCGCTAGCCAACTTTCCGATTTTGCCTTTCCTCTAACGTTTCTGACCTTTGGGCTGTTTGCCTTCATCATTAATGCAATTATCTTTGGCTTAGCGGCTTGGCTGGTTCAAGGTTTCCGCTTACGTTGGGGATTTTGGAGTGCCTTAATTGGTTCTCTTGCCCTGGGGGTAATTAGTTCTGTGATTTATAATATCCTTGTAGAAGTTGGTTTGATTTCTGCTATTAGCTAATTCAAGGATGTTGAAGAGATCTGATTAATTACCATTGGCTTAAAAATTTGTGAGATTTTTCTATATAACATTGGGGACGAGTTAATCAATCACTCCTCCCCTTTTTAGCGATTAAATAACATTATACAAATCTCCAATAAACCAAGCATACAGCACAAAAAATAACCAACCTTCCCATTTCGTCACCTGTTTATCTTGGGTTACAAAAAAGAACAATAGGGTTGCTGCTAATAGCATTGGTAAACCTTCTGTTTGCAGTATGGTCGGGACTTGCAGTTCTGTCATTAATCCTGGAATTCCCATCACAATTAATGAGTTAAAAATATTAGACCCTAAAACATTGCCAATCGCCACTTCAGGGTCTCCGTTTTTAGCGGCTGAATAGGTGACCGCGAGTTCAGGTAAAGAAGTCCCGAGGGCAACCGCACTAACAGCAATCACTTCTTTGCCAATATTCAATATAGAGGAAATCTCAATAATCGATTCAACCGTATATTTCGCACCAATAAACATCCCCCCAGAACAAACCAGAAGAAACAAAACCTGTTTGACTAAATAGCCGGGATGGCGACCAATATTGTCCGGATTAACTTCACTCTCAATTTGCCCGCAACGCACCGTATAGGTGAGATGGATAATATAACCAATAATACAAAGAATGGCTTCTCCAAAGGAAAAACGACCATCAGATAATGTGAAATATAATAAAAATGCTGACCCGACAAATAAGGGTAAATCAACATTGAGTAAGTTATAAGAAATTTTGAGTGGACTACTTAGAAGAGTCGCTACACCAATAATTAGAAAGATATTAGCAATATTGGAGCCAATTACATTTCCCGCTACAATTTCTGTGGAATTTTGGTAGACAGCAACCAGTGAAGAAATCAGTTCAGGTAAGGATGTGCCAATTGCAACAATCGTAACGCCGACAATAAACGGGCTAAACCCTAAAAACACCCCTATTCTACCAGCAGACTCCGTAAAAAAATCAGAGAATTTAATTAAAATTGATAAGCTGAGGACAAAAATTAAAATCCAAAACGCCACATCTAACATACAAGTACAATAATTTCCTAAGCCTGCTATAGTCCAGTATACCAGTCTGAATCGTTGAGGATGAACATGAATAACGTAACCTAGCTCACCCACTGACTGACTGCAGCGATGGGTAGCCGGTCGGATCTCTTCTGTGCCATATCACCTATTTTAATGCTTTGTTATCAATTGATTCAATTTATAATCTGGGCAGTTCCAACGGACAAACGAACAAGATTGTTTATCGCTGAGTGAGGGAATTCACACAAAAATAGTATCTAGCATCACATTAATGTTTCCCTCATTTTGCTTGATCCCCGTCAACTTAATTGCTAATTTCGCTCCTGTTTACATCTCTTAACGAAATTATTTATATTTATAAAGTAAATCTAAAATAAATCTAAAACCTAATCATCTATAAATTTACCCTCTAACCCAGATCCGCTCAGGGTTAGGATTTCATTTAATCAAATTATCGAATCGATCACAATAAGTGTTGTAAGATTGCTTTCCAACGGAGCGTCCCATGGATAGTTCAGATAACTTAATATCTTCCACTTGTCGGTGTTGCCAATATTACACCCCTGAAGGTAGACGCGGTGGACAATGTCAACAGCTTCACGTTCCGGTTAAAGGAGGCTGGAAAGCTTGCCAACTGGCGATCCCAGCCTTTGCAATGTCTTGGGAAATGAAAGAGGTCATCGAAATTCAACATCAACCTTCTGTATTCAAGGAGACTACAGTCGTTCATTATCCGGCTTTGCACTCCCTCAACTCATCCCCAACTCATGACACCCATGAAGCAACAGCAGATCACCCTGCTGAAGTCACAGTCTAACGTCATCCCTCAAATTTTAAACCGTTTAATCATTTGTTCGTCTTTTTAAGATTTTTCAAAATTTTTCTCAAACTCAATTTATTTAGAGCATCCCTCCACGTTGTGCCTCAACACCCATCAATTACAAATTTATTAGGGAAAAAAAATTTAGTTTAAATTGGATTTACGGTAGCCAAGGATACTGGCGAAAATTAGGTTTCCGCTTTTCTAAAAAGGCTTGCTTACCTTCGGTTCCTTGCTCGGTCATATAATATAACAATGTTGCATTACCCGCAAGTTCCTGTAACCCCGCTTGACCGTCACAGTCAGCATTAAAGGCAGCTTTGAGACAGCGAATCGCAATCGGGCTTTTGTCTAAAATTTCGTTCGCCCATTGAATCCCTTCTAACTCAAGCTGTTTAACCGGAACCACACAGTTAACCAAGCCCATTTCTAAAGCCTGTTCCGCATTATATTGACGACAGAGAAACCAAATCTCTCGAGCCTTTTTTTGCCCCACAATTCTTGCCATATAACTGGCCCCAAAACCGCCATCAAAACTGCCTACTTTAGGGCCAGTTTGTCCAAAAATTGCGTTTTCTGCGGCAATTGTTAAATCACAAACCAGATGCAAAACGTGTCCGCCCCCAATGGCATAACCCGCGACTAAGGCAATAATGACTTTTGGCATGGAACGAATTAATCGTTGCAAGTCTAAAACATTCAAACGCGGAACACCACTTTCATCAAGATAACCGGCTTTTCCCCGCACGCTTTGATCTCCGCCGGCACAAAAAGCATATTTACCATCGGTGTGGGGGCCTGCCCCTGTCAGTAACACCACACCAATATTCGGGTCTTCCCGTGCATCCCAAAAGGCATCATACATCTCCGACACAGTTTGTGGTCGAAAGGCATTGCGCTTATGGGGGCGGTTAATAGTGATTTTGGCAATGCCGTCTATTTTGTGATACAGGATATCTTCGTAAGTTTTGGCAGTTTGCCAGGGGGTGGACATAAGATGTTAACTCAATGGCTTTTGGCTGCAATGGATTGAGAAAACATTGTATCAGTAAAGGGATTATAACTTACATTAATCCCAATAAGTTTCCGTCGCCTGGGACAATTTTCCCAATTTGATAAGCGCTAACCTGTTGAGATTGAAACCATTCTAGGGTTTGTGTGCCTGCACTGGCTGGGACAATCACAACAAAACCGATTCCCATGTTAAAGGTGTCATACATGGCGGCTATGGGAACTTCACCTATTTCAGCAATCCAGTTAAAAATGGGTAAAACAGGCCAGGAATTGGGAGTGATTTCAACAGATTGATTTGACCCAAGGCAACGGGGTAAGTTTTCCGGTAAGCCACCCCCCGTAATATGGGCCATACCATGAATGTTAATGCCTGCCTGTATTGCAGCTAAGATTAACTTGACATAAATACGAGTGGGGGTTAAACAAACTTCTCCGAGGGATTGACCTTGGAATACCTCCGGACAGTCCGTCCAACTGAAGTTGCGATCGCGAGCAATTTTTCGGACTAAACTAAAGCCATTACTATGAATCCCACTACTGGCTAATCCAATCGCAATATCTCCTATCTCTACCTGGGAACCATTCAGCATCCGGCTTTTTTCCACAATACCGACGCAAAATCCGGCAATATCATATTCTCCGGGTTGATAAAATCCTGGCATTTCGGCAGTTTCTCCCCCCAGTAAAGCACATCCGGCTTGTTGACAACCCTGACTGACTCCGGAGACCACTTGAGTCAATTGCTGGGGTTGAAGTTTTCCTGTTGCCAGATAATCGAGGAAAAATAATGGTTCTGCACCACAAGTCAGGATATCATTTACACACATCGCTACTAAATCAATGCCAACAGTATGATGTTGATTCATCCCGGAGGCAATTTTTAACTTAGTTCCGACCCCATCAGTTCCAGACACCAAAACAGGGTGTTGATAACCGGGGGGAATCTCAAAACAGCCGCCAAACCCTCCTAAACCCCCCAATACTTCAGGGCGATAGGTTTTTTCCACCATTTGACGAATTTGATTAACAAAATCCCGCCCTGCTTCGATATCGACACCCGCTTCACGATAGTCCATAGTTGCTAGTTATGATTAAATTCTTTCTAACTCCAGATAATCACACTGGGGATTATCTATAAAAAATTTTTATCAAAATTGTTTTGGGTTAAACTTAATCAGTACAAATAACTAGAAAGATAGATATATCAGGGGTTTCACCCCTCAACAGCACATGAGAATCCAGGAAAATATCTAATTTACGAGTATTCCCTAATTGTAAAGTATTGTGTTAATCTGTGGCAGGTTTAAGCTTAACCCAGTAGTTGGTTCATTAGACCCATTTCTCTGGCTGCTGAGGTTAAGCCAAACGGATTTAAAAGAAGTGTTGCCACTCAATCTAGGAGGGTTTCACCGAAAACATCCAGATTGTAGTTGCAATGACGAATGTACTGATGATGTGGTGTTAACAATCTACCAATTTATGAAGTATACATATTGGTTCAGTCTGACAACTGTTGTTTTAATGTCTAGCGTGGGTGTTACTTCTGCCAGCCAAGGGAAACAACTGTTAGCAAGAAAGCTGGTTCAAACTGAGCCTCAAAATCAGATCCATGCCATTGAGGGAGAAATTTCAGAGCCAGTCTCTGTTGACAATGACTCTACTTCTGCTCAAAAGTTCCCATCAGTTTTGGCTCAAACCAGTGATGTGGAAAAAGTGGGAGAATACCAGTCTCATCCTAACCCACAGGCTGTCATTGCTAAGATTGAAACTCATACTTGGAATCAGCGCCCAGCCGCTACACTCTATGTGCGTGATTTGCCGATTTTAACATTCATTGAATCTTCCAATTCAACTGCCTCATCAGCATCGATTAAACCCACCAGTAATACTACAGTCAAGGTGGCAACTGACTCTAATGTCACTACAAGCAATCCGGTTTGGCAAGCCACAGCAGTGGCAGCACAACTGAATCAACTGTATCAAAATCGCCTGGATGCTGATAAAATTAATGTTCGCTGGGATAGCGATCGCCAACAGTACGTGATTCGGGCTAATAACCAAGAATTAATTGCCCTCAATCGCAATATCATTTTACCAGACTCCACAAAAGATCCCGCAACTGATGCTTTGCAAGCCACTAATCGTTTACGCCGACAAATTGGCAATGCATCTCCTTTAAAGCAAGTGGAAGGACTACCCCAGCCTGCACCTGTTGCTCGTAACCCCATTCGGGCATTAATTGAAGGTGTGGCTTCTTGGTATGGCCCTGGGTTTCATGGCGCACAAACTGCTAGCGGAGAGTATTTCAACCAGAATGCTCTAACGGCAGCTCACCGCAGCTTACCCTTCGGCACTAAAGTTCGTGTTACAAACGTTAACAATGGCCGCTCTGTAGTGGTTCGGATTAATGACCGGGGGCCGTTTACCGGGGGTCGAGTCATTGACTTGTCAGCCGCAGCAGCCCAGGCTATTGGTATGATTAGCAGTGGCGTTGCTCCTGTCCAGGTAGAAGTATTAAGCGCGACTCGTTAGTCAGAGGATTGCTTTCTAAATCATTTCACAATCAGTTAGGCAGCAGGGAGTTAAACTGTTGCCTAACTGTTTTATAAAAGTTAACTTGATTTTTTGAACAAGCTAATTTTTAAGCAAAATAGCTAACTTTTGATTTAAAACTAGCTAATTTTAGGAATTGAAAAAATGCATATAATGTGTATATCTTGAGTGAATGAGGGTCAAGCTATATTTGTCAAGTGAATAGAGAATGAAGATTTATTTCAATAGTTAGATTTCGACTAAAGATTTATGAATAGAGTCAATTCTCAGCCTGTATTAAAAAGCTAACTTTATGGGTATGCAGCTCTACTCTCGGTTGATATACTAAGATACAGTTGTTATCCAACACAGGTGAACTTTATTACTATGGCTGAAGAAAATAAAATTGTTTTAAGCAATCTTGATGCTTTAAGCTTCGATAGCTTTGATCGTAATCCTCAGATGGATATTGTTTGTGTTTCTCCTGTACGGACGATTGTTAGACGAGAGGAAGAAATTGTCTTAGT
>CAYNXM010000164.1:0-16186 GCA_964401105.1 uncultured Lyngbya sp.
GCACTGACTCCAACAGCTATAATTTTGCGAGGATTAATATCTGCAATTATTGATTGAATAAAATCCCGAGTCTCATAGACATCATTTGTGAGTCCTAGTAATCCTTTTTGATACCATACTTGATGAAGATCTCTAAAAAAAACACATGAATAACTTTTATCTGTAAAGGTTCTGAGGAATTCAAATCATGAGGCAGACCAAGATTCAATCCCATGCCACCAAAGGCTAGGACTAAAACTTCTGATGTAGGATTAAGTCTTTTTAAGTACGGCAAAAATCCTTGTCCGATCTCTGTCTCTTCTAATTCTTCCAGAGATATTGATGATAATAAAAAATCATAGATTTGTAATAGCTTTTGTTGTTGGCTTGTATTTTGATCATAGAGTTTTTTAATTATTTTAAATTATCGTTTGGTTTTGTTAGAGAGTTCTTCATTTTCCTCGGATAATAATCTAATCTTTTCTTCTAAGGATTTTATTTTATCTAGACTCATTTTTATTTTATAATTAATGATTTAAATAGCAGTCCGAAATGACTGATAAAATTTAATTTATATTGTATTTCCTTTTTAAGTTTATATTTTTGATGATAAATATTATACTAGCTGTTATGCTAGAAGTAAAACTATAATCGCTGCTAAGCGCCCTTGAATAATGTGAGTTTGATAGAGGTCAACCGCTTCGCGAAAGTCAAAAGTCAAAAGTCAAAAGTCAAAAGTCAAAAGTTAAAGCCGATATAATCTATGAAAATTGCTAAAATTCATCATATTGCTATTATTTGTTCTAACTACGAACACTCTAAAAACTTTTATGTTAATATCCTGGGGTTTTCAATTATTCAAGAAACTTATCGGGCAGAACGAGATTCTTATAAGTTGGATTTAAGAGTCGGCGATGGCGATCAAATTGAGTTATTTTCTTTTCCTCATCCGCCCGATAGACCCAGTCAACCGGAAGCTTGTGGTTTAAGACATCTTTCCTTTGAAGTAGAGAATTTAACGGAATCAGTGAAAGATTTAGAGGATAAGGGGATTGAGGTAGAAGCGATTCGAGTAGATGAAATTACAGGAAAACAATTTACTTTTTTTAAAGATCCAGATAATTTACCTTTAGAAATTTATGAAAGTTAGAATTAAAAGCTATTGATTTTTTATAGAATACAGCTTAGCATTCAGTGCGATCGCTTTTAGGGTGACGTAGTCGTATCGCTCACAACTTTTCATGGACTGTGAAGCGGGCATACCCCACCCGAATTGATTCAAAGTGAGGTATAACCCATAACGCTGGTAATTACAAAGTCTTCAAATATTCTACTAAAGCCCAACGTTCATCTTCGCTTAATTCTGGGCCTATTACACCCTCTCCGCTGCCGTCCCCTTTAAATTCGTGACCTGCATTAGAATTACCAATTTTGCTGGTATCTAACAAAGTAGCGCCAGAGATTTTATCCTTTTTAAAGCCCACATATTTGGGATCAAATTCCCGAGTCCCGAGATAAAACTTCTGACTGCGTTGTTCAACCGGCACCAGCATTTCATAAAGATTCGGTACAGAACCATTATGCAGGAAAGGCGCAGTTGCCCAAATGCCATTTAAAGGTCGAGCTTTATAAGCTAAAGGCGCTCGGGGATAATCCGGCCGAAAACCACTGTAGGCTTCTTGCTGTTCTGGAGTCAATCCCAATTCTTGATATTTCAGCCCAATTGCCTTCTGGCCAACATATTTTAAAGCCAACCCAGCCTCGACTACACCGTTATATCTATATTGAATGTCATCCTCACCTACACCATGATGTTCAAAGTAATCGTAATCTTCGCTAGCCATATCCCCAATATTAGCGATCCTTTGATTCCAATTTACCGCAGTTTCCGGATCTGTACCAATTTCATACAGATTTTTCATCGTCATTTTCAGGTATTCGCGATCAATATTCTTCCCAATATTTTCCCAATACTGATCGTTCATCAATTGTTTATCGCCAACCGGTGGCAGGTGACAACTCTGACAATTTTGTTGGTAAACCTGTTTACCCATCGCCACTTTTGTCTGGTCAATTTCACCCAAAATCTCTTCCGGCCATTGGGGTGAAGTTAACCCCGTTTCAAAGATATTTGTACGGTTGATTTTGCCATAATTTTCATCGGTGTCCCCACTCAATAACCGCTCAATTTCATACAAACCTTCTACGTCTATATTCGACTGAAAAGCCGTGGGGGAATCAGGATCTAAATCCACCGTTGCAAACACACCCAACGCTTCTCCACCATTGCGTGCCATCGGCTGACTCACAGACCCATCATACTGAGCCCAATTAAACCAGGGTACATTCCAAATATGGGGGAAATTCACAGGACCTGTGGCTTTTCGGTAGTTCTCTGGATTGATTTGCGTGCCAAAGACAAAATTACCAATCCGTGCCAAAGCATCTGTGCGTCCAAAGCCTTCTTCTGTGGGAAACAGATCTTTTTGATCCTTGTTAATTTTTAAGCCTCGGTCGATAATTGCTTTCAGGTGTTGTTTTAATTCTTTTCGTTCCGCAGCAGAGGCATCTTCTCCCAAAACGCTATTGGCAAATCGATTAAAATGGAGAGGATCGAAATAGGTCAGACCCAAAGCTAGACCGAAGGCTGTTTCAAACTTATCAAGAGCCACCATATTCGGCCCACCTTCAATCCGAATCCCTTTACCTTCGTAATTTATTTGACCGGTGTGACAAGCGGCGCAAGTTAAACCGACAACAGTTTGGGGTTCTCTATTGTCTGAACCGAAATCGATAAAGTTTTCAGTCTTAGTAAAACCCACCGGAATACCGTCTGGATTATAAGCATTTTTGTCATCTGCAAGAAAGCCAAAGCGACCAATAAATTCTGGGTCAATAAATTTAGACGCTGGCTTGAATAAAGAGAGTTTCGGTTGTTCTAAAGCCAAAAACCATTTGTAAGGAACCGGAACTGTTAAACCAGAACCCTGAGCAATATGATACCACCATTGCCATTCCTCCGGTTGCCAATTCTGATCTGTCCAGACAACATCGACAGGTTCTTCCGGGGGAACCTCAATTTGTTTCCAAAGAATAAAGTTTGCTAACGGTACAATCAGCACGAGTAGGACAATCCCAACTAAAATGCCCTTCAGCCATTTGGCTTTCATTGATTCTTCTCCTCCTATTTAATATTGAGTTAATGAAATATTACGATCTTACTCGCAATATTCTCAGTGTCAAAGGTTTTGAGGACTAAAAATGTCAAATTATTGTAAAGATTTTCAACGGACACTTTGAAAAATTGATTTAGCTCCTCTATAGTGGGGTTTTAGAGAGCAAAAATCCTATAGTTATTTCATTTACTGTTAGCAGATGCTAAGCTGCTTGCACTGCTGTTTGGGATTTTTTATGGCTACTTTTAAGATCGTTGCTATTTAATAGATAGTGGGCAAATCCTAGATTCTACAATCATAATTGTTCCCTTTCCTCAGCCTCAATTGAACCCAGATTAAAGCCCCTAAGTTCGATCTAATCCCCATTATTTGTTCCAGAGATAGATGGAGAATTTTCAAAATGAATAATTTGCCAGAAGCTTCAGAAAATATGACTCCGACAAATGTCCCACCGGAATTAGCAGATTTAGGCAATATTGCCATTTCTTGTTCAGGGGGGGGGTATCGTGCTTCAGCCTTTCATTTAGGCAGTTTAGATTTCCTGCATAAAGTGGGTTTATTGGAAAAAGTCACCATGTTGTCTACTGTTTCTGGAGGCACTATTACAGGTGCTAAATATGTTTGTAGTTTAAGTCAGGCGACCGCAAACGGTCAAACAGACTTTTACGAAGACTTCTACAATGAACTCTACCAATTTATCCTTGAAGCTCGTTTACCGGATCAGTGGTTAGAACGATTACACCCAGAAGATACCGATAAACCCAGTCTAATTGCGGCGGCGGCTGATGTCTATAATGAGAAGCTATTTGACGAGATGCGTTTTGACCAATTATTAAACGTTAGAGAGCAAATGCATCTGCAAGAAATTGTTTTTAATACGACTGAATTAAGGACGGGTATCGCCTTTCGATTTCGAGTCGGTCGTGGAGGTTCAATTGGGAATTATAATATCCCCATGGCTTGGGAATTCTTGGAAGAAGTACGCATTGCGGATGTTGTGGCAGCTTCTTCTTGTTTTCCTGGGGGTTTTGAACCGATTGTTTTCCCGGATGACTTTAAATTCGTGGATAACTGGCAAACCCTCAAACAGAAAGTTATAACGAAAACAAAAGAAGCTCAAGCACGCAATCCCCAATATCACGACTTTCTCGCCAAAACTCTCAATAGCTTAGACAGTTTCACGGAAGAACCTTTACCCCTTGTAGATGGGGGAATTTATGATAATTTAGGGATTGATTCTTTGTTTGTCGCTGATGCCCGACTTCAACGAAAAGGCGAAAATGACAAAAGATTTAACACATTAATTATCTCAGACACCGATAATATTGGCATCGCGACGGATACCGACGATCTTAACGAAACAGCCTCATTATTAAAGATCTCTTTGCCGATACCAGGGAATTGGTTTAATCGCATTACTATTAAACAGATTCGCAAAGGGGTTCGGTGGAGTTTTGTGATTTTGCTGATTAGTACGATTAGCTTTGCCCTCTGGGGTATCTTGGATTTAGTTGCTGTCGGACATATTAGTTTACAGAGTGTCTTCTTGATATGGACAGCCCTAGTTTTTGGTTTAATTACCTTCTTATTTGGCAAAGTGAATAAGTTCTTTAACAACACTGCTAAAATTCCAGAGGGTAATGATAAAAAATCAAAATCAAGCAACAAGTTTATTGCCAGTTTACAAGAAATAATTTTCGATTGGAATGTCTTGTTAAAAACAGCCGGAGATTTATCGATCGTTGATCTGATCAATATGACAGGCCTTCGTTTATTGTCAATCTCTTCCCTGTTTCTAGCCTTATTAAAAGGACAACGCCGCCAAAGTTATGAATTTATCGATGCCCTGCAAAAAACAGATAATTTAGTCCACAAAATGCGGCAAAACCAGGGTGAACTAGAAGAATTAAAAGATCATAAATCCCTGTCTGTGATTAATAACTTTATCCTTGAAATGGCTCCAAAAAGCCGCAATTTCTGGGAGAAAAAACATCAATTTTCTCTACCTGAATATTTGACTCCTACCCCTGAGATGGAACAAATCGCGATTGATGCAACTCAAACCCCAACAACTTTATGGTTAAATGAAAATCCAGAGACAGCTGAAACTGAACTAGATACGGTGGTTTCCTGTGGACAATTTACGATGTGTTTTACTTTACTAAGACAGATTGAAGCTATGGCAAATCGCCCTAATTCTAAGTTATCTCCGGAGACAGAAGCAGTACAGCAACGGATTAAATTAGCTTGGAAAAAGTTTCAGCAAAACCCTAAAATGTGGGTCGGTAAAAATCGTGAACAAGGACTTCAAGATTGGCATGAATATCCTAAGGAATGATCGGATAAAATATTAAAGTATTGAGAGTTTAACCCATGCTAATTTTTACTGAATATCCCGAGAAAAATGAACTTCAATACTACGAAAATATTGGCTCACTAACTAAAAAGCAGATGGAATATCTCTATGGCGATCCTCAAAAAGGAGCCGCTAAACGAGATACCCATGCCAAAACTCATGCCGGGGTTAAAGCAACCTTAGAAATCTTTGATTTTGATGAGGCTGCTATTAAACAAATATTAGCAGAAAAAACAGTATTAACGGAAACAAAAATCAATGCAATTTCACTCAAACAGGGTTTATTAGCAACTCCTAAACAATATCCCGTTTGGTTACGATTTGCTAATGGTAGGGCTGATATTAAAAACGATTATGAACCCGATGCTCGCTCAATGTCTGTTAAAATTATTGGCGTAGAAGGGGAAAGATTAACGGAAAGTCATGAGTCCAATACTCAAGATATTATTACTCAGAATGCTGAAATTTTCTTCATCAAAACAATTCAAGATTACCAGAGCTTTTTCACAGCCGCAATGCGTTCGAGAATGTCTGCTTTATTTAAACTGGCTCCTCTTGTCTGGCTATTTCTCCATCCCAAACAATTCTCAGCCCTAAAAACGGTCACTAAACGTTTTCCCAACAGTTTACTCACTGAACGATATTGGAGTGGCTCCGCTTATGCATTAGGACTACAACCGGATTTTGAACCGTCTCAAATGGGTCAAAAAAGTCAAAGTTATCCAGCGGTAATTAAATATGGATTTACGCCTGTTTTGCCTGAAAAACCTAATCAAATTATACCTGAAAACTCTCGATCTCAACAAGATATTGAGCAAGTGAAAGCACAGTCAACTGAGGATAATTATTATCGGAATCAACTGATAGAAGCCTTAGCAAAAACTGACGCAGAATACTGTTGGGATTTTCAAATTCAACTGCAAACATTACCTGAAATGTCAATTGATGATGTGACAATCACTTGGAATGAATCAGAATCACCCTTTTTGACAGTGGGTCGTCTCACCGTTAAACATCAGAAAATTGACTCTCCTCAACAAGATGAATTTGCGGAAAATTTGCGTTTTTCACCCTGGAATGGTTTAGCGGTTCATCGTCCTGTTGGTGCGCTTAATCGTCTCCGTCAGATGATTTATCCGATTGTCGCTAAATATCGTCATCAAAAACGG
This sequence comes from uncultured Lyngbya sp., assembly GCA_964401105.1. Taxonomy (GTDB): domain Bacteria; phylum Cyanobacteriota; class Cyanobacteriia; order Cyanobacteriales; family Microcoleaceae; genus JAAURB01. Next base: position 6,681 of record CAYNXM010000164.1, read on the forward strand.
AACGTTAACTATTACGAACCCACTGGGGATGAAACATTTTAATCAATCACCAGAAAAAAATTAGGAGCCAGTTTTTCTGACTCCTAACTCATTTAAATGATAGATTTAATTTAAACTGTGGCTAATTCCGGTTCAGGACGCTTACTGTTGCGAATGCCTTCAATCGCCTCACCATAATCGGGTGCTTTAAATACAGCAGAACCTGCTACAATGGCGTTGGCTCCGGCTTCTAAAACCTGCCAGGTATTATCCACCTTCAAACCGCCATCAACTTCAATCCAAGGATCTAAACCTCGATCATCACACATTTGACGCAGCTTGCGAATTTTGGGGACAATACCGGGGATGAACTTCTGACCGCCAAAACCGGGGTTAACGCTCATCAATAAGATTAAGTCTGTGACTTCTAGCACATATTCAATCAATTCTAATGGCGTAGAAGGATTCAAAACAACACCGGATTGTTTGCCCAGTTCACGAATTTGGCACAATGTGCGGTGTAAATGAGGGGAGGCATTATGTTCTGCATGAACCGAGATAATATCTGCACCCGCTTTGGCAAAATCAGCCACGTATTTCTCAGGTTCAACAATCATTAAGTGAACATCGAGGGGTTTTTTGGTGACGGGACGAATGGCTTCCACAATTAACGGCCCAATCGTAATATTGGGAACAAAACGACCATCCATTACGTCTACATGAATCCAGTCTGCCCCCGCTGCATCCACAGCCTGGATTTCTTCACCCAAACGGCTAAAATCAGCCGATAAGATCGAGGGGGAAATAACAGTTTGTTTTTCAGTCATAGTAAAATGTGTTCTCCTATAATTCGGTGCCTTGTCCTTATGCTACCAGGCGACGTGGCTGGTGGCACGCATTAAAAATGGGTGAGCTTGCCAGAATAATAAGACAAATCCGGCAACTCCTAAATAAGCCCAGCGAAAAAATTCTCCAATTTCTAGAGTTTGTCGTCCCTGCAAAATCGCCAGAAAGGGGATCACAGATGTGCGTGATTTTAACTTGTCAAACGCCTCACCAAACCGCGCCTGTAAACGGCGATCGCCATGCCAGACTCCAAAGCAATGATGCAAGATTAACCCAATAGAAGTCACTAGGGTAAAGCTGGTGCCAATCCACAGGGTATGGGCAATACACCAAATCACTTGCCCTACCATTTGAGGATGACGAGTAATGCGAATAATCCCTGTTTCATGAAGATGCACTTTTGGCTGGGCGACAGCAGCAACTTCCAACAGATTGAAGGTGGAAGGGTACAGAAACACAAAAGAAATCGCAGATAATATCCAAACCAGGGATTGTACTCCTGTGACTCCTTGCACCTGCCACAATTGCATACCATCGTAACGATGATTGAAGAAATAGATAACCAGCACCACAGCGAGTGGTAAACTCACTAAAGCAAACAAAACCCGGTAAGGTCGTGGGCCGATTTTTGTTTCTGCCCAGGATCGTAACGCCGCTAGCCCACTGTGGGCAATGGCAAATCCGAGCAGTAAGCCTAACATTACGAAATGGCTTGGTGTAAGCCAAGGTTCAGACATTCTTACCTCTCGAGTTGATAACAAAATTAACTCTAATACAGATCCTAGACGCAGTATGCTGATAAAGTTGATCCCCTTTCATTTTCTCTCAAATCTTCATTATTGGGATTAAAAATATGATGCCTTATCCCCAGACTCCAGTTCGATTAAACTTCAGCCAATTCCTGAAACTGCTTCTTCAAGGCATGAGGGCGATCGCGGTTCAGGATTTTTCTCTTAACTCGAGTGGGGTCAATCATCATGTTTGAACGGGTCTGGAGTTTTAGCCTATTGAAAATCTTGCTGACCACTGCCTTACCCAGTCATTATCTGCTTGAGGCTCAGTTTCCCCGAACTCTGGCAATCGATCGCATTTTCTTCAGTAACTGCTCGATTGACACCTGTATATTATCTCTACATCAGAGAGCAAAAACAAGCTTTATCATTGGGTCAAGTAATTGGTGACCATTTCAATTTAGCTCACGACTGCCTCCACCTAGGCATCTGTGGGAGAAAAACCGGCTTAACTTTAACGCTGTAATAAATTCATCCTTTTTGTTTTTTGATTCACTTTAATTCATAATATTATCAAAAATGTCAGACGTTCCTTTTACTTTAGACCAGTTACGTATTCTTAAAGCGATCGCTGCTGAAGGCAGTTTTAAACGGGCTGCTGACAGTCTGTACGTGTCTCAGCCGGCAATTAGCTTACAAGTACAAAATTTAGAACGACAATTAAATGTACCATTATTTGATCGCGGGGGTCGTCGGGCAAAGCTGACAGAGGCGGGACATCTTTTACTGAATTATGGCGAAAAAATTCTCAGTCTGTGTCAAGAAACCTGTCGTGCGATTGAAGATCTACAAAACTTGCAAGGGGGAACATTAATTGTTGGGGCCTCCCAAACCACCGGGACTTATTTACTGCCACGAATGATTGGATTATTTCGTCAAAAATATCCAGATGTGGCGGTACAGCTTCATGTACACTCGACTCGTCGCACAGCTTGGAGTGTTGCCAATGGACAAATTGATTTAGCCATTATTGGGGGAGAAGTGCCTCCAGAGTTACAAGACTCCCTCACTATTCAACCTTATATTGAGGATGAATTAGCGTTGGTTTTACCAGTGTTTCATCACTTTGCCCAACAGGATCGGATTCAAAAAGAAGATCTTTATAAACTACAATTTGTGGCATTAGATTCTCAGTCTACAATTCGCAAAGTGATCGATCAAGTCTTAACCCGCTGTAGCATCGATCCGAGGCGTTTGACAGTGGAAATGGAACTCAACTCCATTGAGGCGATTAAAAACACCGTACAGGCCGGAATGGGGGCCGCATTTCTATCAACTTCTGCCATTGAAAAGGAACTTCAGATGAATATTCTACATCGCACCCCAATTGAGGGAGTGGTAGTGAAACGAATGCTGTCTGTGATTGTTAATCCTAATCGCTATCAATCGAAAGCTGCAGAAGCCTTTACCCGAGATATTCTCCCTCAGTTTGCCACTCAAGCCTGGGTAACTTCTGAGCAAAACCCGGAAGATAAAAACTCAAAATCACAGGGGACTGTGACTTCTGACCCGGCTACATCTTCATAATCTGCTTCACTCGGGTAATTTTAAGCAAAAGTAGCCTACACACTTTTCCCTAAGGTATTATAGAGTGTTGTAGTAATTTAAGAATTTGTATATGTCCAGTACGGAGGTTTCGGAGGTTTCTTCATCCAAGGTAGCTTTAAGGGTTGTCTGGTTAGAAAACAAGTTGGGTTTGGCTATCGATCAAGTTCTGAGTAAGGGAAGTAGCCCGATCACAATTTACTATTTTTGGCCACAAGAGGATGCTTGGGAACAGTTGAAAACAGAAATGGAGTCCAGACGTTCATGGATTCCTGAGTATGATTGTAATATACTCCTCAACAGAGCAACGGACTTAATTAACTATTGGCAAGAAGAAGGCAAAGGTCGCCCGATGACTGAAGCTAAGATTAAATTTCCAGATGTTATTTTTACAGCAAGTAGTTAATTCAGTCCGCCAGAATTCAGCCTGTATTTTGTAATTATTCCCATCCCCGCTTTGGGGAATGGGCTGATCCCTTTGTTGATATTTTTTAAGTTCGAACAGAAATGAATATTTTATGAGGAATCTGTCAAGAATTGTTACAGTTTATCACAGGATTGTTATAAAAAATTATATATAAAACGACTGATTGAGTCTGTTCAATTCGCTACACTTTTTTAACAGAAATTCCCTCCCAATCAGGGTTATAGCATAACGTTGTCAGCCCCTCTCTCTGTCATGCCTGCCTAAAAAGGGATGATGGATCGGGATTTGATCGCAACTGGATAAAACAAATTTGATAATTCTTAATTAAATACCTCGTTTGAGTGATACTCGGCTGCCGATAGGTATTGTATGGTGGAAATAAAGAGAAACTGCATCGAGGTCGAGACTAGAAAAAGGTGGTTCAAGCTCGAGCAGTTCTGCCTGTGATTCGGAAATATGTTATGTTACGTCATCTACTCGGTTTAATTTTTTCATGGAAGGCTCACCCCTATTTGTGGGGGAATTTCAACTGGATTTCTGTTTTTTTGACTTTCGGTTTAATCAGTAGTAGCTGGGGGACAACAGTTGCTCATGCTGATGCTTTAACCGACTCTCAGACCCACAGTCAGCCAATTGTTGAAGACTCAACAGTAAACCCCAGCTTGTTTTTGCAGGACGGGATTTATCTCTATGGTCAGTCTGCCCAACCCCACCAACTGGGTCAGGCTTATATGGTGTTTGAAGTGACCAAAGGACGGTTAGTGGGAGGATTTTATATGCCTCGATCTTCCTTTGATTGTTTTACAGGTGCGCCGCAAGGCAATCAGTTGGCGCTGAACGTTGTTGATAGCTATTCTCAGGAAGTACATGACTATTCAATGGCTTATTCTAACGCTTCAACCGTTGCAGCCAATACGCCGATGGGGGCAAACCAACAGATTAGATTAGAAGGATTTCATCCGATTGAAGCTTTGAGTCAAACAGACTATCATATTCTCAATACTTGCAAAGCCGATTTTAATCAAAATTGATCGCGATTTTAGAGCTTCGGCTGAGAGAAAAATTAACTTGAAGAGTTAGATTGTGAGGCAGAAAACCGTTTAGAAACCCAACTGATGATTCCGCTTAAAATTGCTCCTCCCATTAAAATTCCAATTGCCGGAGTAAAGACAGGTTCCCAAAGCTGAAACCATAAATCTAAACCTAACGAAATTTTAAATCCTCGTCCAATTACCGCGATCGCTAACCAAAAGAAACCTAATAATACTAAAAAAACGTCGGCAACTAAAAGACGATTAAGCCATTTTAAAAATTGCGCCTTCATCACGAATAAAACCTTAATTTAAAATTAACAATAGTTGAGGATAGATTGAGACTATCCTGCTCAAGATTCAATCATAGCGGATTTTTGAAGTGATAAAATAATAAACTGTTGTAAATTAACTCTTGTGTTGGGGAATCAGGGTCAAATAAATGGACAGCTTAACCGTTTTGTATTTAGTTGCTGAGAGCACCCTATCCCAACAACCGACCCCTAGATTAAATGGGTGTCAAAGTACTCGAAAACAGAGCAGGTGGATCAGATGTGTTGGGTTACAACTGTTAGCGATCGCTGCTATCATGTTTAGCCAGATCGATTCTGTAGAGGCAGTGCAACCCGGTTACCGCAGCGTTGAAGTTTCTGAGCTACAACAAACCCTACAAGCCATTGGATACTATGACGGGCCAATCACCGGTTACTATGGAGCCTTGACGAAAGCAGCCATTCGTCGATTTCAAGCCGACCATGGACTAAAGGTCGATGGAATAGCCGGACCTCAAACATTAAGGGTCTTGCAATCAACCCCTGATATGGTTCAAAGTGATTGGGATTTTTCTATTGTATTACGTTTTGGCAGCAGTGGAGCGAGAGTGGTGCAACTGCAACAATATCTGCAAGTGCTTGGATGCTACGATGGCGCAATTACAGGGTATTATGGTGAGATTACCCAAGCAGCAGTAAAACGGTTTCAAGCGGTTATGGGATTAAGACCCACTGGGATAGTGAATGCAGATACGTTGGCGACTTTAGAAGCTGAAATGTATACATCTAGTGGGGATGAGTCTGCTGTTTTTATCAGCCCTTCTCCAAGTCGGGGAAGAATGAGACGATATTGGTATTAATATCAACCCAAGTTTTAACGAGCGATCGCTAAAGTCTATCAATTTTGATATGCTTTACTGAATAGAAGATATAGCAATGCATATTAATCAATATGCCGAAAAAGACTCGTTTATCTATCCCTTTTGAGCTTCATAAAATTAAAGCACAACAAATTTATCAAAGGCGGAAAGCTGAGGGTAAAGACGGTAATCCGGAAAAAGATTGGGAAATTGCTAGAAGATATTTTTATAGACATCCTAATATAGTTCGAGTCTGGAAGGCTAAGCAAGTAATCAGTAAAATTTTACAGCCTGGTAAAAGATTATGGAAATCATTTAAATCACTAACCAATTTTATCTGGGAAATCATCATTTTTCCGTTTTGGCTTTCATTCAAACTAAAAACACTATTTGCCAATCCTGATACCAGACTATTTGCTCTAGATATTGTTAAAACCATTATTTCTCTTGCCAGTTTGATTGCTGTCATTATTACTGCTTTTGGATTATTTATTAATTATCAAGATGCAATATACAACAGAAAACTAACTGAAGAAAGATTGATTACAGACCGTTTCGCCAAAGCAGTTACCCAAATAGGTGATGACAAAGAAGAGGTTGTTATCGGAGGAATTTACTCACTAGAGAGAATTGCAAAGGATTCTCCAAAAGACCAATGGACAATTATGGAAGTATTAACTGCATTTGTCCGAAAAAATTCTTCTATACCACCAGAAATTAGAGAAATATTTGATCTGGAAGAAAGAAGTAAAGCTTTGCATTAACTCATCTTGTTTATCCTCGCTTTGATTGACAATCTCAACTTCTTTATCTAGTTCTTTTAACAAAATCTCTAGATAATTCGTGCCAAATCTTGCTAGGCGGTCTTTGTGTTCGACAATCAAAACATTATAGTTGGGGTCAACTAGAATCTTACCCAATTGTTTCCGATTATCGTTTAAACCACTGCCAATCTCTTTGACTACTTTATAGATTTTGTAACCTCTGGCAATAGCATAATCTTTTAACCGTTCAGCTTGTCTATCTAAATTATCTTTGTTTTCTGCACTCGACACTCTTGCATTTATGCAAGCTATCACATCAGGTTTAGAATTGTACTCATCGGTGATGATAATTGTACCACTGGGCAATTGATAACCTGTTAAATTCCCTTGTTTCCACCACCTCCAGGCTGTTCGATAACTGATTCCTACTTTTTTAGCATAGTCTGAGAGTTTCATGTCTATAGATTAAAATGAATGACTACATTTGACTAGATTTGTGTTTCAACTTTACAATACTGACTAAGGATTCTAACTCGAGTCAAAACCCCAATATTGGAGTTGACTGCATTTTCCGCTTGAGTCGCCACCCCAAACAATTCATCCTACCCGAGATAAACCGCTTCACTGGATGGGGATGAACCATCGTAGTATGGTAATAATTGATAAATTGTTAAGAAAGAATGAAAGCTATTACACTATTAGGTTCAACGGGTTCAATTGGGACTCAAACTTTAGATATTATTACCCATCACCCTGACCAGTTTAGAATAGTTGGACTGGCTGCCGGAAGCAATGTCACCCTTCTGGCTGAACAAATTCGTCAGTTTCAACCGGAAATTGTTGCTATCTACGACGAAACAAAATTATCTCAGTTAAAAACAGCTATTGCCGATATTAGCCCTCAACCGATGATTGTGGCGGGAGAGTCGGGAGTGGTTGAAGTAGCCCAATATGGGGACTCAGAAGCGGTGGTAACGGGTATTGTCGGCTGTGCCGGGTTATTGCCGACTATTGCTGCAATTAAAGCCGGGAAAGATATTGCGTTGGCCAATAAGGAAACCTTAATTGCAGGTGGCCCGGTTGTTAATCCCTTAATTCAAGAATACGGCGTTAAATTGTTACCCGCTGACTCGGAACATTCAGCTATTTTTCAATGCTTACAGGGAGTGCCACAGAGGGGTTTACGACGGATTATTTTAACGGCTTCTGGGGGTGCATTTCGAGATTGGCCGGTGGAGAAATTAGCAGAGGTGACAGTGGCCGATGCAATTACTCATCCCAATTGGTCAATGGGACGGAAAATTACGGTAGATTCAGCGACAATGATGAATAAGGGTTTAGAAGTGATTGAAGCCCATTATTTATTTGGTTTAGATTACGATAATATTGATATTGTGATTCATCCCCAGAGTATTATTCACTCATTAATTGAGTTACAAGATACTTCTGTTTTAGCTCAATTGGGTTGGCCAGATATGCGGTTACCGTTGCTCTATGCCATGTCTTGGCCGGAACGAATTTATACCAATTGGGAACCCTTAGATTTAGTGAAAGCGGGAAATTTAACTTTTAAAGCACCGGATAATCAAAAGTATCCTTGTATGCAATTGGCTTATGCTGCCGGACGGGCGGGGGGTTCAATGCCTGCCGTATTAAATGCTGCAAATGAACAGGCGGTTGCCTTATTTTTAGAAGAGAAAATAGCGTTTTTAGAGATTCCTCAACTGATTGAAACAGTTTGCGATCGCCATCAAAATGATAATCAACAAAACCCTAGTTTAGAGGATATTATTGCAGCCGATAGTTGGGCGCGTCAAGCAACCCTGTCAGCCAGTCAAAACCTCAACTCAACTGTTAGCGTTTAAACCGTTTAGATTAATATTTTGTAGGCTTACATTTCTCCCGTATCTTGCTCTGGGAGCGGCATTGACTCTACTATTATAGCAGCGATAGCCCTTGGCGTTTACACCTTAGTACGTGGTGCGTCAATGACGCACTACAATCTTTCCAGCCTCTGAGATATTCATTTTTTCATACCGTTCAAAGGGTTGATGAATCCAAGGATTATTAGACAAATAGGTCATATAATAATCGGGTTTAAAAGTTGAACAGGCTTTGTACCATAATACGGCTGTTCGGATTTTTTGTATCTGAGGATAACTTTGTTTTAACCACAAGGTAGACTGTTTTAAACTAATCCCTGAATCTACTAAATCATCAACTAATAAAATCTGACCTGCTAATGTTTCGGTTGTCATCGTGACATGACTAGAAATTGTTAATTCTCCTTGTACTTTTCCTTCTTCGCCGGTATAAGAAGATGCGGATAAAATCCCTAAAGGTTTGTCATAAATTCGTGAGATTATATCCCCAATCCGTAACCCTCCCCGCGCCAAACAAACAACTTGGTCAAATTCCCATTGAGATTGATAAATTTTGGCAGCTAAGGACTCAATTAACTGATGATATTCTGACCAAGAAACATATAAATCGCTCATTGTTAGTTTAAAATTAAAATATTTAAATAGATTACCAGCCTTCGAGTCACTTTATGACTCATCAGTCACTATTTAAGCATGGTTTTCCAACTTAATCTTCTAAAAGATTGAAATAGAGATTATTGGTCTTCAGCTTATTATACTATCTCTCTCTAATAAAACCTATTTATTTAAGTAATGAAGTTTAGGTTAAAGATCATCATTTTATCAATACAGATTAATCATTATTCAACTCTAGCTGATGATAGATGCGCTTAATTTGGTCTTGTTCGACCGCTTCAAATAAAGCCTGAAAATTTCCTTCCCCAAAGCCCTGTGCTTGGATTAATTCACCTTTTATTCGAGTAATTTTTCGTTCAATAAACTCAAAGAAGAAAGTCGGTTGGTCAAAAATAGGCTGAGTAAAAATTTGGAGTAATATTGCTTCTGGAGTTTGCTCTTTCCAGTCTATTAAAATCTGGGATTTTTTAAGTTTTTCCCAGTTGGGTATCAG
>CAYNXM010000165.1:0-11992 GCA_964401105.1 uncultured Lyngbya sp.
GCCGCAATTTGAGCGTCCCCTCCCACCGCCCCAGAGAGCATCCGTTCAACTTTTAAATTTGTTTCTATTTGAATCCGTTCTCCAGTCGAAGCTGTTGCAATAATGCGATAACGGGATAAAACCCCTTGGTGACGTTGAGCAAAACTGACGATCTCATCTTTTTTATTATCATGAGCAATTAAAGCCAAGGTTGCAGACATTGAGATTTTCCTAGGTTAAAGCCATTAAAGAGTAAGAGGTTGTATGATTGCATATCATCACCATACCCAATTTATACCTAAACTGTGGGGACAGCATCGAGATGACAACAATCATATTTCACTTCTGAATACCTAGCCAACTTAACGTTCTTAATTCATACCACAGAGTGTGATTCGTTGCTTAGAAACTGTAGCAGCCTAACAACTGATACAGAGGGTTAATATTAGTTCTCGTTTTTCACAATGATTCTTCTGAAGCTGCTATAACTAAGCGAAACCCAAGGTGAGTTGTGCCAGTATCGGGGGCTTGAGACTCCCGCGCTGCTGGTCGATAGCGACTACAATAATTCTTGGCACAGAGGTAGGAACCCCCTTTAATCACGTGCAAAGCTCCTTCCTCTGGTTTGAGCGGATCAAAACTAGCAGTTTTCTCAGGCCCTTGAGGGTTCAAACTCTGATTTTTGCCTGAGTGCCCCTCTCTGTACCAATCTGAGGTGAGTTCCCAAACATTTCCAGTCATATCATAGAGTCCGTAGCCATTGGGGGGAAAAGATTCTACCGGTGCAGTCCCCAAATAGCGATCTTCTTTGGTGTTAAAGAAGGGGAATAAACCTTGCCAGGTATTGGCTTTTTTAGCTGAATATTGATTCCCCCAACTGAAGTCTTGATCTTCAAGTCCACCTCGCGCTGCATATTCCCATTGGGCTTCTGTGGGGAGAGATTTGCCCGCCCAATTAGCATAAGCCACGGCATCGTCATAGGCAATATGAACCACAGGATAGTCATCTTTGCCGATAATATTGCTATCGGGGCCATAGGGATGTTGCCAGTTGGCACCGACTATCCAATGCCACCAGCTTAAATAAGCAACCTGTTGAATTCCTTCTTCAGGGGGTTGAAAGACGAGGGAACCGGCTTGCCGTTGGTCATCGGGTAAATCTGGAAATTGTTCTTTTGAGAGGGGACGTTCAGCAATGGTTTGGTAGCCTGTGGCTTCGACAAACTGACGAAATTCTGCGTTGGTCACTTCATGGCGATCAATACAAAAACTATCCACGGTGATATCAGCAGCAGAATGTTCTGACTTATAGTGAATATCCGATCCCATTGTGAACGTTCCTCCAACAATGAAGATCATGCCTTCAGGACAGAGATCGGCTGTGGGTGATGCCTTTGCTTCTGGGAAAGAGCCTAAAAAAAGGTATATTATAAATAAACTGATAATGAATGATTTTAAGCAAAAAAATTTCATAAAATTTTTTAGATTTGAACAAGACAAGATATTAATTTTATTAGTTGTATCGCTAACGATTTGTGCCGAAACTTTGTGAGTCCAATCTTGATGCGGGTTGGCTACTTGACGCTGAATTTTTGAAATTTTAGCACGCTGTTTTTTCCACCGTCTTTACGCTAGAGGAAAGTCAGAATGAAGTGGCGATCGCGGGCTGTCACCACCATCTTGCAAATCCGGCTAGAATCGTTTATTCAACCTCTTTTTAGCATGGTTTTACGAATCACTTCATGGCTGATTTTTGTGTGATCGGATGCCGAAGCAATACAAAAACTTCGACATCCTAGTTCTCATGGCTAGCTGTTTAATTCAATAGTCACAGATTGAGCGTTCTTCTGACTATTGCAAACCCTGATTCGTCAGCCCATCAAGTTCCTCGGCAATCTTCTTGATAGCAGCTAAGGTTGCTTTATCCTTGATAGTTTCAGTGGTATCTTCAATGATATTCGACAAATTGAAGGATTTTCCACTTTGTACCGGGGGATATTCAATCAAGCTTTTAATGTGTGCCCCTAACTGTTCGCTAATGGGTTGGAAAAGCCATGACACTTTCTGTGTCAGGTGTCCGTAAGCATCTATGCTATCGTAGCTCTCAAACGGATCCATCCGTAGATTGAAGATTAGAGGCATAGTACGGGAAACAAGATTGGCGTAGTAGTCTTCCTTGGTGGAAAAGTGGAACTTCCACGGTCCGATTCGCACTCCGGTCAAGATACTTTCGTAATAGTTGAACAGTAAGTTGCGGTTTGACTTGTCTGTCTCGCCAGTCCAGTAATCAAGATTGTTAACCCCATCAATGTATTGATGTTTTTCAGTCTTGATCTGCTCTACTACATCGGGTACACCAGCCGCAGTAGCCAAGGAAGTGAACATATCTTGGTGAGCCTGAATACCATTGAGTACCTGACCTGGCTCGATCTGCTCCGGCCATCGGAGCATGGAAATCACACGAATTCCACCTTCGTAAGTCGTCATTTTTTCACCTCGGAAGGGTGTGGTTGCCCCATGAGGCCAGGAGGAATGTTCGGGGCCATTATCTGTGGAATACCAAACGATGGTGTTTTCATCCAAACCCATGTGTTTAAGGGCATCCAGGACAACGCCGATATCGTGGTCGTGCTGAAGCATCCCGCTACCGTGGTAATCAGCTTCACTGGTATAGTCTTCGGCTGCGTAGCGCCATTTGTCGTTTAGCCGAGTGTAGAGGTGCATACGGCTGGTGTTTAGCCAGACAAAAAATGGTTTGTCCTCATCCTTAGACTCTTGCATAAACTGGAGTGCTTTTGGGATTACCTCTTTGAGATCAAAAGTCTTCATCCGTTCTTGGGTCAGAGGACCGGTATCCTGGATAGCTTGATAACCCACGACTCCAAAACGAGGGTCTTCGGTCTGATCATAAGTCTCTGTCGCAAAGGAGTGGATTACACCCCGCGTGCCAAACTTATTTTCGTACTCTTCTAGGCTACCCGAATACTGCTCACCGAAGTTTTGATAGTCGTGCTGTTCAGCTTCTTCTTGGGTATTGAGGTGGTAGAGATTGCCAAAAAATTCGTCGAATCCGTGGACAGTCGGCAGATGTTCATTGCGATCGCCAAGGTGATTTTTGCCAAAATGACCGGTTTTGTAACCCTGCTCTTTAAGGACTTCTGCCAGAGAGGGTGATTCCGCTTTGAGTCCAAGGGTATCTCCAGGTTGTCCCACTGTGGTCATACCAGAGCGAATGGGATACTGACCTGTAATAAATGCTGCTCGTCCGGCTGTGCAGCTTGGCTGGGCATAGTGATCGGTGAAGCGAATCCCCTCGTTACCAATCCGATCAATGTTTGGCGTGGTATATCCCATCGTTCCCATACCGTAAGCAGATACGTTCTGCCAACCAATGTCATCTCCCCAAATCACTAGAATATTAGGGGTTTTCTCTTTTGCGATCTTTTTTTCTGTCACGGCAAAAGCTGGGGCTGTTGGAAGCCAAGGCAGCATTCCTGACAGCACAAACAGCAGGGACATCGCCATCGCGACCCCCATTTTCATGTAACGAATCATGAAAATAAACTCCTTAATTTTCAGATTGCTTCAAAAATTGATATTACGTTTCACCAATAAACCAAAACCATAATTACCCCTGTTTTATGGCAATGGTTTATTACATTTTTTTACTAAAAATAACACCCTATTTGCTAAATACATCATGAAGTATATCAAAAATCATTCTGTTGTCAACAAAAAATTTTTAAATAAATAAAATATACTTTCAGGGCATAATACATATGGCAACCGATCGGCCAAAATTTAATCCGACTGCCCCTTTATCAGTTTTTCGGGTCGAAGCACAATCAACCGTCTGGTAGTGGAGGATTGGTTAATGCCGATGTTAACGGTTCTTTGAATATAATGAGAAAGGCAGCTCCCTTTTGCTTTTGGCTATGGGATAGAGGAGCCAGTGCGTTGGTGAGGCAGTGCGGTCTTCGGTCACGCTTGATGCAAGCTCCGAGTGCTGCGAAGACAACGTCAGCGGGGTTCGCCTGCGTGGAGCAACTGCCGAAAGGGTTCCCCGACAGTCACGTAACTGGCGTGGTGTTGTAGTTCACCCCGTGAGGGTAACACCGACAAACAGGAAGGTGTGTCAGATTTGACTATATTTTTATGAACTATAGCACTTCAAATATAAGAACGTGACTCGAAGAAAGCATACAACATGATATTTGCAGGAGTAAATAATATTTTTGTTGACAATATTTCCAAATATAGAAACAATGAATTGATTCAATGATTAACTCAATTTCTGTTGTTTTTTAATTTGTTGCTGCCATTCTTTGTATAAATTTCGGACTGTATTTTCCCAACTATATTGACTAATATATTCTCTGGCATGAATTCCCATTTCCTGACGAAGTTTATCATTTTCCACTAAAAACTTCAGCCTTTGGATAAAATCCTCTTGATTTTGAGGCTCAAATAAATAACCATTTTTTCCATCCTGAATATCTTGAACTAAACCACCCGCACGAGGTGCGAGGGCAGGAAGAGAAGCGGCAAATGCTTCAATTAAAGTTACAGCTCGGTTTTCCTTTTCTGAGGTTGTAATATAAATATCACTATTAATCAGTAAAGCCGGAATTAGACTCGGAGAAACACGACCCAGTAAATAAGCATAAGGTGTGATTCGACTGAGGTTTTGAGCAATTTCTGTTGCCATAGAACCATCACCAACAATAATTAATGCAATCTTTTCTGGATTAATTTGTTGAAAAACTTTGGGGAAAACATTTAATGTAAATTTCCAGCCTTTATCTGGCGTAAGTCTTCCTACAAAAATTAGCTTAACTTTATTTTCAATTCCCTTTATTTTATATATCTTTTCAAAAAAAAAGGAATCGGAAATAACACTTTTAAATCGATATTCTTCAAAGCCATTTAAATCCGTATATTTACTATTTTTAATTCCCAGTAGCATCAGCTTTTTTTGAGTCACAGCACTGGGCACTAAAGTCAGATTATAAGAGTTATAAACAAACTTTAGCAACAATTTAAATAAAGATTGAATCAGTTTAATTCCGGCAGGCGGAAGATTCAAAAAATCATCTGCATATTCTAAAAAATTAGTTCTAAAGCAAGCCACACAAGGGATATTATATTGCTGAGCAAACTTAATACCGGGCACACGAAAAAAACCAACAAATAAACGTTCGGGTTCTTCTACATGAATAATATCAGGTGCAAATTTTTTAAGTTCCTTTAAAACAACGGGGTAAGAACGATAACTAACATTTCGCTCAAAATCCAGTCCCATAAATGGAGTACTTTCTAAATTAACCACCCTCACACCCGGTAAAATTTCACCAGTATAATTATTCCATTCCGGATAAACAGATGCTAAACTTTGATAATCTGGACAAAAGAGTAGCACCTGATGTCCCCATTGGCTCAGCTTTTTCAGCCGATAATAGCTACCCACTGTGACTCCATCAACAACAGGAAGAAATCCAGAAGTAATAATAGCAATTTTCATGCAATTTGATGTTAACTTGGAGCATTCAGGATTATAGGATAGTCGGGAATGGTAACAGGAGCAACTTTAGTCGAAAAAATATTTAGTTTTTTAAGTTGGAAATAGTTTGAGAGAGTAATGGTTTTTCTGATATAACAGTTGAAGCTGAGATCTCCTCATTTTGAGTTGACTCCTCTTCTATTGTGTTCAAGTAATAAACAAACGGTAACTCCGCCAAGGAACAGGACTCCCACTGACTTTCGACAAAGGTTTGAAACATTTGACAAACTCCACCCCGTCGTCCTTGAGGTTGATAATGCCGGCAATGTTGACAAACCGATGGTGTAATATTCTGAGAATGCATTCCCTCTCTCCTTAAAGTCAATATCTGATTGTTTCGCAAAACCTGATCTTGACTTTGTTGCCAAACTTACAATTTGATGTTTAATCTTATTAAAAAATCTAACATTAAATCCTGATACATTATGGAAACAACAGATTTCTTAGCTTGGTTGATTTTGATTGGAACAGTTGCGGTGATAGGAATAGGAACCATGACTTATGCCTATCAAGGACAAGGCAGTATTTCAGTCTTATTTGACCAACCCCTACCCTTGCCAGCTTCTTTACCCGACTCTGATAGCGGTACTGAGGCCTCTGCTCAATTCCAAGAAGGCTACAATGCTTACAAAGCTGGGCAATATCGCAAGGCAATTGATTACTTTACCCAGGCTATTGCTCAAGAATCTAGCTTAGCACAAGCCTATCATAACCGAGGCTTAGCCTATGCTAACCTGCGACAAGATGATGATAGTGTGGTAAATTTACTCAGCGCCAGTGAATTATACAGCCAACAAGATAACAAAGAAGCTCTACTCCTACTCAAAGAACATCTTCAAGCCCTTAAAGCACGTAAACTAGCACGGGAAGGCATTCGTTAGTGATTGGTTCTGTCTGATGGCTTATAGATTATTTATAAGTAAAAATAATAAGTAGCTACTCACGATACCATATATTTTATGATGTCCTTTTTTTTAATGATATCTGAGCTGCTTGTTGAGCCATCGAGTATCTAATTCCAGAAACTCAGCAGTCCAGCTTAAAGCTTCATCGAGAACTTTGCTACCCAAAATAATACAACTATCTAAAAAGGGTGTCTCGACTCCTGCTAAACGAGCTAAAACCTGTAAGGGAAAGGCTCCAAACGGTAAGTCTTCTGAGAGATAGCGATGACGGGGAGTGTTTGTCGTCGCATTGCCGTAGGCTTCATTTTGGTAAATATGTTCGTAAAAAGAGGGGCCAGGAGTTCCATAGGATATCTTAAAATTGTCGCACATAGTGTCGAGATTGGGCAATCCTAATGCTTTGGCTACGGCTAGGCGATCGCGATCCAATTCACCAATCAAATTGGCAGTACGAGGCCCCATACCTCGGTAAAAATTGTAATTTTCTCCCAGTTCCCAACTTCCTAAAGAGGTTAGAATTAAAGGAATGTGAAGAATATCATTCCATTTATCCAAATTTACTTCTAAATTGGAAAAAGCCGGATGCAAACCTGAAAACGACTCTTGATAAGTTGCAACAATGCGATCCGTCATCTCTGAGTTTTGTGCAGCGACCTTGAATTGTTTTTTGTACCGACTAATAGCAACTGAGTCGTTAGCGTTTCCTCTGCTGACGAAGGGACTATTATTTACATCTGCAACTGCGGGTAATTGGGTATCATTGAAACCCAATTCTTTTCGCAATATCTTGCAGAAAACTCGACCAGCAAAACGGCTAGCACAGATTATTAGAATGTTATTTTGAGGAGTCATATACTCACCCAAAATCCGGGCATAAGATTCAATATCCTGACCCCGACAGCCTATCACAATATTATTAGGTAATTTACCATCATTAGCGGCTGCAATTTCTTCAATCTGGTTATAAGCCACTACAATTGGATAATTTCCTGGGGAACATACACCGGTTGAACGAACAATTTTAGTTTGATGAATTAAAGAATAACGACGAGAAAACAGGTTAACTTTATTCCCTTGAGAACTCAGGTGAGCTGCTGTAGCTAAACCTACATTGCCCCCACCGACAACTAGGTAACTATTTTGTGACATAAAAATCTCCTTATTGAGTTAATTAATGTTTAATCGCTCAAGCAATAATCTCTGTTATATTCTAATTTTGCTGTGCTTCAATCTTTAACAGCAAAGGAACTTGATTTAGCAATATAGATGCCCAGTAAAACCAGGAAAAAGGCTATATAATTCCATAAACTTAATACCTCTGAAAACAATATCCAAGCTAAAAAAGCATTAAGAATTGGGATGAGGAGTTTGCCTATAGCCATTAACCCGGAAGATAAACTTTTAAGACAATAAGTCACAAGTCCTTGCCCTAAAAGTTGACAAATTAAACCCAACAAAATTACAAAAATCCATCCAGATATAGAGTGGGGAAATAACTGACTTTCTGTGATTAAAGCAGTGGGCAATAAACATAGAGTTGATATTGTACAAATCCATGAAAGTATTGTCATAGAACTCAACTGGGAGCGCAAAGATTCTATGGGTAGCAGATAGGTACTATTGAACAGTGCAGCTAATATTGCAACTCCATCTGCTGTTAAGCTTCCTGTTGCCTGTTGCCAGTCTTCTATGCCAATTACACAAGCTCCTGTAATAGAGACTCCCATTCCGATTAAAAAGATATTATCAAAGGCTTGATTCCAAATCAACCCACCCAAAATTACAGTCCATATCGGAGTCATATTCGTCAATACAGTAGTATTAGCAACACTTGTTTGACTCAGAGACCAAGCCAATAAGAGTTGATTGCCAGCAAAACTGATTCCAGCAATTAATAATTGCAGTAGGATTATAGGAGTATAGGGATTGGGTTTAACAGATTTATTTGATGAAAATCTCTCTCTGAGATATTGTATTCCATTCCACAACCCTAAGAGAATGGTGACCAGCCAAACGCGCTGAAATGCTGTAGCAAAGGGGCCTATTTCTGCTTCGAGAAATCGGAAAAAGATAGCGATCCAAGAAAGAGCAAATACAGCAAGCCCTAAGGCTCCAATCCCTCTTAAATTACCCGTTTCTGAAACTTTTTCTTGTGTAATTTTCAAGATCAACTCCTTTTAATGATGGGTGAGTTGGTCATCTAACCATTGAGTATCTAATTCCAGAAACTCAGCAGTCCACCGGAAAGGTTGATCGATAAACTTACTCCCAAAAATTATACAACTATCTAAACACGGTGTCTCTACTCCTGTTAAGGCGGGCTAAAACCTGTAGTAGAAAAGTCCTAAATATTAATTCTTCTGAAAGATAACGATGATGGGGATTCCTGATGCTAGAATTGTCGAGGGCTTTAATCTGGTGAATGTGTTCGTAAAGACAGGGGCCAGGAGTTCCATAAGCCGTCTTAAAATAATCGTACATATCACTGAGATCAGGAAATCCTAAAGCCTTGGCAATGGCTAAGCGATCGCGATCCAATTCACCAATTAAATCAGCAGTCCGAGGACCCATACCTCTATAAATATTGTAGCTTTCTCCCAGCTCCCACCTTGTTAAAGAGGCGATAATTAAAGGAACATGAAAAATATCATTACATTTATCCAAATTTACTTCTAAACTGGAAGAAACCGGACGTAAATTATCAAATACAGCTTGATAGGTTGCGACAATACGCTCAGTCATCTCGGAGTTCTGAGCTGCGACCTTGAACTGTTTTTTAAACCGCTTAATCGCGACTTGATCCTCAGCATTTCCTCGACAGGCAAAGGGGGTATTATTGACATCGGCAACAGCGGGGAGTTGAGTTTCAATTCTATTAAATTCTCTTTGTAATATTTTGCAGAAAACTCGACCAGAAAAACGGCTAGAACAGATCAGCAGAATATTCATTTGAGGGGTAATATATTCCCCTAAAATCCGAGCATAAGATTCAATATCCTGACCCCGACAGCCTATCACGATATTATTGGGTAATTTACCATCATGAACGGCTGCAATTTCCTGGATCTGATTAGAAACAACTGCAATTGGATGATTTCCTGGGGAGCAGATCCCCGTTGAACGAATAATTTTAGTTTGATGAATTGAAGAATAACGACGAGAAAATAGATCGACTTTATTCCCTTGAGAACTCAGGTGAGCTGCTGTAGCTAAACCGACATCTCCACCCCCGACAACGAGGTAATGATCTTGTGACATAAAAATCTGCTGGTTGGATTGATTAATATTCGATCATATTGGGATCATTTAATTCCTGTCAAGTCAATTAATTTGAATCTGATCCGATAATAATTCTCCTTTTTAATCTGTCTAAAACAATAACTAGAGAAACGGTTTCAGCGAGTGTAGCATGAATGCTAAATTAACCCCAATCCGTCTGGGTCGGGTTGTTCTTCTGGCTCTAAACTTTTTCTTAACTCACGCCTTAATGTTTGATGGATTTGTTTCTATACTCCTTGGCGTTGAAAGACAGGAAAATAGCTGTATACTGTTGGGGTGGTCAATCATAAGTCATCCTAACCTATGAACATCCGGGTTTCACTCCCCGTAGAATAGACCATTAATCAATTCTCGTATATTAGCTCTCCAGGGGGCGATCTCCTGGTTTATGCAGAAACCAGAGGGGAGATGATTTTAAAATTGGCATCTGTCACATCGCTCTGAAATACTGTTTGATCCATTGCATCAGCTTCCCAAATGAGAATCTATTTCCTCAAAGATCCTAGAAGATATTTTAAGCGATCGCGGTCGCTATTTTATTTAGACTAGATAAATGGTTTATAATTTCAGAAAAAAGTGGTTTTGGCAAGATTAAATTAGGAAACAAAGAGATTAGATGGATCGAGAATGATAAGCTAACGACACTAAGATAAACTGATTGTGGAAAGTATGAGTTTAATTGCTAAAATTGAAGCGATTTTGTATCTAAAAGGAGAACCCCTAGCCCTCAAAGAGATTGTTGAAATGGTCAAAGAAGATCGTAAAGCGGTCAAACAAGCTTTAACTCAAATAATATCTGATTATGCTAATCGAGAAACAGCTCTAGAAGTGGTTGAAATTGATCGCAAATATACATTACAATTGCGTGAAACTTATCGAGATCTAATTGATACTTTAATTCCGCCTGAATTGGGAGTGGGTGCATTAAGAACCCTTGCCGCCATCGCCCTCAATAAGGGAATGGCACAAACTCAACTGGTCGAACTCCGAGGTTCAGGGGCTTATCAACACGTTCAAGAACTCGTCGGACAGGGATTTGTTCATAAACGAAAACAAGCAGAAACCCGTTCTTATTGGTTGCAAGTCACTAAAAAATTTCACCAGTATTTTCAGGTCGATCAACTTCCTCATCAACTCGCATTAAAATTTGAAACCCGTGACTCAGATGATGAAATTGAGCCAGATCAACCTATTTCCTCCGCCGAAAATATTGAGATTGAAGTCTGAACCTGAAAAATGTAGCTGTTATAACAAACAGTTAAGATATTCGGTTCAATTGATCTCAGATTGTAGTAGATTAGATCAATTTTCAAGCTGACCTCACTGCTTAATCGGATATTTCTCCAAATCAACCTTACGACTCTGGGACACAATAGACTACACTAGAAATACACAGTCAGATATTCAAGCTTACCTCATGGTATTTAACCCCGATTTTCTCAAATCCAGCGATCGCGAAATTTCGGAGAATTCTCTTTTGGACTATCTTCAGCATCAGCATCCTGAGGTTCTGACTCATGTAGCTCAGTCAGCTAGCTCGGAGGTGAAAGAGATTATCTCTCGGAATGTTCAAGGTTTAATTGGTGTTTTGCCCACAGATGACTTTGATGTACAAATTACAACCAACCGGGAAAACTTAGCCGGTTTATTAGCCTCTGCAATGATGACGGGGTATTTTCTCAGTCAAATGGAACGGCGGATGCATTTAGACCATAACCTTTCTAAAACCACCTCTATGGATTAGGCTGACTGCTTGCTCGATGGGCGGGCGATTGATGCTGCTAAGTCCTAATAAGTCCTAAGGGGATTGAGAGAACGAAAACACAAAAATTATCAACAACGACTTAATTCTCCTTAGTCCACCCAGGCTAAAGATGGGGTTAAGATTTAATTTTCTGTTGCCAGTGCAGATTCTGGGAAAGCAGCCGGTTTCACCTTCAGGATTTTAACTTCACCCGATCGATTAATCTCAACCTCAACTTCCTCACCAATCAAACTCATTTCAACCTGTTCCTGAACTTGAGTGGGTGTATTTACTTGCATTCCCCCTAATTTTTGTAATACATCTCCCTTTTTAATCCCTGCAATTGCCGCCGGAGAGTTTTCCACGACCCGCATCACCAGTACTCCTTGAGTGGAAGTTAAGTTCACTTCTAACTGTTGAGCCATTTCCTCCAGATTAGCGGCGGTTAACTCCATCATTTGTACCCCTAAGAAGGGATGATCGGCTTTTCCTTTTTCAAACAGTTGAGTGCCAATTCGCAGAGCC
>CAYNXM010000166.1:0-29074 GCA_964401105.1 uncultured Lyngbya sp.
AACTAGGGGCTGTTGTAAATCAGCCTGGAATCTCAGTCTATGCCTGTCAATTAGAGGGACAACTCACGTTGTTTCCAGACACTTAGGTTAGGGATAAAGCCCACGCCATAAGCATCTGCCGTTGGCGTTGGGTTATTTACATACCATATTTATACTGTTGCTACGACCCGATCGCGTGCAATTGCTGGATAGAAGTTGGCTGGCTTGAAGAGGACTGAAAAGAGTGATTCAATCCGTCTGTAATCCTAATGTAGCTGTTAGAGCAATTAATATTGGTTTAAGGACATGACTCAGGAGGAACAGTTGAGAAAAAACAATCTTACCAATAATCCGGAGCAGGGGCGAGTTCAGTTGTTTGTTTACTTAATCCCTGTGATTGGTTTTTTACCCGCGTTATGGATATTATACAAACGCCAGGGAACTCCTCAACAACAAGGAGTTAGCCGCTTAGCGGTAACACTCGCACTCAGTTGGTTATTGGGGCAAGTTTTACTGGGGATGAGTTTTCAGGCCTCGGAATCTTTGACTTTACCTGTGTTGTTAATGAGTAGCGTTTTGACTACAAGTTATTTTATAGTCAATTTTGGATTAATGATTCGGATCTGGCAACAGCAGTCTTTGTGGTTGCCTGGATTAAGTCAAATCGCAGAGCGAGTATTCAGAAAGCATCTATCCTAGTTTAAGGCGCTCTATCACTTGATAGAACTGCTATTTCTTTTACCTTGATAATATTGACGTATTGTGTGTGAGGAAGCCTGTGTCAGCGGATAAAATGAGGAAACAAAAGTCATTGCGACAACCAATGTCTCCGTCAGCCATGAAAAAATGGGCACAATCTGCCCCAGGACGTTGGTTTGGATTAGCATTAGGTTTAGGGGGAGTTGCTACGATTTCAGCCACAGCAGGGGCGTTACTAGCGGTTTCCCTGTCTTCAACACCCCTGATGCAGCAACAACTCACTCCGGAAGAAGCTGCTGTATTTTCTCGCAGTGAGATGGCCCGAGTGAATATGCGTTTACCGGAGTTAACTCGTCCGGTTAATATTTTAGTGTTGGGGATCAAGGTTCTCACCTCAGATTTAGAAGAACCCCCCGAGGAAGATTTAGGATATCACGCTTTAGTAGATTCGTTTAAGGGACTCTCAGACACCATGTTATTGGTGCGGTTTGATCCCAAAAATAACAAGTTAAAACTGCTTTCCATTCCCCGAGATACTCGCACTTATGTCGAAGGAGAGGGGATGAGCAAAATCAATAATGCCAATTATGAGGGGGGGCCTGCTTTAAGTGCAATGGCAACCAGTGAACTTCTCGGTGGTGTGGGAATTGATCGTTATGTGCGGGTTAATGTTCAAGGGGTTGAAAAGTTAATTGATGCCATTGGGGGTGTGAAAGTTTATATTCCTAAAGATATGGAATATGTCGATGAAAGCCAACATTTGTATATCAAATTAAAGCAGGGTGAACAACATTTAAATGGCGATCAAGCCCTACAGTTTCTGAGATTTCGCTATGATAATTTAGGTGATATTGGTCGAGTTCAACGACAACAAATGTTAATGCGGGCATTTGTAGAACAGGCATTAAATGTCAAAACAGTGGCTCGTTTACCTCAGCTTGTCTCGATTATTCAATCCCATATTGATACGAATCTCAACTTGGAAGAGTTAGTGGCATTAGTGAGTTTCGCATCTAAAGTGAAGCGAGAAGAAGTGGATATGTTAATGGTGCCGGGGGAATTTAGTGAACCGGGTAACTATGATGCCAGTTATTGGTTACCTGATTATAATCGTCTGGATGCTTTAATTGCTCAACATTTTGATTTTGGTGAAGAAACTTGGGAATTTGAAAATATTGATCCCAGAGATCTTAGAATTGCACTTCAAGATAGTACTGATAATTGGGAAGCGGTAGATGGCATGGTTGAATACCTGAATGATGAAGGATTTTGGAATGTATCAATTTCTAATCCTTGGGGTCAACCGTTAAAAGTAACTCGCATTATTGCTCAGGATGGCGATATTGAAGGTGCAGAATCTCTGAAAAAAATGTTAGGTTTTGGAGAAATTATTGTTGAAAGTACCGGCTCGATTCGTTCAGATGTTACCCTCCAAATTGGAGAAGATTGGCTAGACCAATATGGTCTTCAACAACAATTTGACTCATTTGATTCAGAAGATTCAATGGAAGACTGGGATGAAGTAGACGATGATGAATTTGATTCAGAAGATTCAATGGAAGACTGGAATGAAGTAAAACCCAATGAATTTAATTCAGAAGAGCGACTGCTGAGATTAAGAAGCTAATTGTTTGATTAAAGTTAAAATACTTTTATTTTATCTACCTAATTGAATTAAAAAATTGGGTAGATTTTATTTTTTATCACTACCCCATAACTCAGTTATTGCAGCGCAGCATTATAGAGTTGTTGAGATTCACTATTTAATTGTTCAATTTCTTCACTTTCTGCTATTGTTAATAAGCGATTTTCATTCATGGCTTTCACTTGAATTTGGCGGATTTTCTGATAAACTTGATAGCCTTTGCCAAATCGAACTTGATTAATGGATTTCAGATTAAGCTGAACTTCTGCTATATGATGATTGGATAATTTATAGAATATTGCCAATCTATCCGCTGTTTAAGTTGATGAAAACCAGAAACTAAACCGACTCCTACGAATAAAGGAAGTAAAAAACGAATAGACACTTTTCGTAAAGATTTCATCTCAATCACCCATCATCTTTGCTCTGATCAATTATCCTATAATAGGAGTCTGAGGATCAACTGAATTGTGTCTGGAGTTTTGCTGAAGTCGAGAAGCTGAGAATATAAGAATCTGCGATATAGTATTGATCGGGCTTACAATAAAAGAGATATTCAAAAATTCATCATTGTTTTCCTATGAACTTTAATTTTGCCCCAGGACAACGCTTAATGCTTAATTCAACATACCGAGAGCTTCAACTCAGAACTTCTGAATATTTGCAATACCGTAATACGACTCAGGAAGAACAACAGCTTGCTGAAGATACTCTTTATAATACAATGGTTAGCTTTCTCCAAGACATGGGAATACAGCGTTTAGAGGCTGAACAGTTTTGTGAAAATTTAGATAATTTAACAGAATTGTCAATGCGAATTTATTCAATACTCGGCGATCAATAAATTACTAAATTAGAAAAAATAAAGTAAAAATATTATCAGACTTTAAAAAATATAGGTAAATTATGGTAACTTTTATTAATGATGAGGGTGCAGCAATTATTAATATTGGCGGGATTAATCCCCCTTCTATAACAGAGGCAACAACCGGAATTAACGCCCGTCCTATTATTGCCAATGATCCTATTGCAGGAGAAGGCAATTTTTTTGATGGGGAGAAAACTACCCTTGTTCCTTTAACTGCACCGTCCGGGGGCGTTAGTTTGGCTCCTATCCTACCGATTACTGGCAATCCAACTGCAATAGGAATTTCAGACTTTGAGCCGTTTGAGCGCGATTTAAGTACCGGAGAATTAACATCTGTTGGAGAGATTAGTTATCGTTTGTTTCCTTTATTTCAGTATGGCGGCAATCCCTCAGAAATAGATTTTAATTCAATTGAAACAGATTCAGTTGATCGGACTCAATTGAGATCTGGAAATGCCAGCGACGATTTTTTAGTGGGTGGTTTAGGAGACGATAAACTCAATGGTTCTCTCGGCAATGATACTATATTAGGTAATTATGGTGATGATATATTGTGGGGCGGTCAAGGTAATGATACTCTGAATGGAAATGAGGGAAATGACATTCTTAGTGGCGATCGCGGACAAGATATCCTAACAGGAAGTATGGGTCAAGATACTTTTCTATTATCTGTTCTGACAGCCGCCAATAATCCCAATCAAGCAGATATTATCACTGATTTTATTGTAGGAGAAGACCGGATTCAATTGGAAACTGTCTTGAATATTTTTAATATTAATCTAGTTTATACTCAGATTTTCGAGACATTTGGTACATTAATTATAGAGAATCAGTCTAACTTAATTTTAGGGTTTGTCAGTAATATTCCGGCTGAGGAAGTTTGGGAGAGTTTAATTTTATAGATGATAGAATTTATCACCCACACACCGATCAATATACTTTAAATCTGATGATTAATTGTATCAGTTTGAATTAATCTATCTGTTAACAAGACTCTGATTGAAATCTGCTACTGATGGAAAATTAGGTTGATTTTGAGTTGATGAGTCGATTTCACCAATCTTGAAGTCATTAAAGACGAATTTACTTTTTACCCAAACCCCTGTATAATATAATTCCAAAAATAAATTGTTTAAACAATAGGCTTTCTTATGGAGACAGGAATGACTTGTGCTTCATTTCAAAAAATATTCCGTTTCAGTCCATGGAAATAATTTATCCAGTCTGACATCAATCTTGATCAGATGATCGGAAGATGTTTTAGATTACCGGGGTTGGAAAAGGTGAATTCCTTCATCAATTTTAAGATAAACTGAGTTATTGGTCAATCAAATTCTATGCTAGAAGCTTGTATATTTGCAACCACATTGTGTGGATTTTTTGGAATCATCCTCAAAAAAAATCTAGTGATGAAAATCATTTCAATGGATATTATGAGTACGGGAGTAATTGCCTATTATGTACTTGTGGCATCACGAGATGGCTTGTATACACCCATTGCAGCCAAGGCAAACATCGGGGCTTATTCCGATCCAGTGCCCCAAGCCGTGATTTTAACTGCGATTGTGATTGGCTTTTCAATTCAAGCGTTAATGTTGGTGGGTGTGATGAAATTGGCAAAAGATAATCCCACTTTAGAAACGAAGGTAATTGAAGAGAATAATACACCATGATTCAGACAACAATTCTGTGGATGGCCTTACCCTTTTTCGTCGGGTTTGTCATCTATTTACTCCCTCAATTTGATCGCTTTTTGGCACTGGGAATAGTGCTGGCAACGGCGGCTTATGCCGGACTTATTTTTGCCGCCGGATCCGAATTTAATCTGCAATTACTCGATCATTTTGGCGTTTCCTTAATGATAGACGGGCTGAGTGGCTTTTTTATCCTCACCAATGCTTTAGTCACCGCTGCCGTGATTTTATACTGTTGGGGAAGCGATAAAACTGCTTTTTTTTATATGCAGGCTGTTATTCTGCATGGCAGTGTAAACGCCACTTTCATTTGTGCAGATTTTATCAGTTTATATGTTGCCTTAGAAGTTATTAGTATTGCTGCATTTCTTCTGATTAGTTATCCTCGCACAAATCGCTCAATTTGGGTGGGATTGCGTTATTTATTTATCAGTAATACTGCCATGCTATTTTATTTAGTGGGGGCAGTATTGGTTTATCAAGCCCATCATTCCTTTAACTTTATCGGTTTGCGAGGATCTCCTCCCGAAGCAGTAGCGCTCATTTTTCTAGGATTATTAATTAAAGGCGGTATTTTCGTCTCTGGCTTGTGGTTGCCTTTGACTCATTCCGAATCTCAATCCCCAGTCTCAGCCATGCTATCAGGAGTGGTGGTGAAAGCCGGAGTATTTCCACTCGTTCGTTGTGCGCTAATGTTAGAGGAAATCGACCCAATTGTCAGAATCTTTGGGATAGGAACAGCATTTTTAGGAGTATGTTGTGCCATACCTGAAAAAGATACAAAACGAACTTTAGCATTTAGTACAGTTTCCCAATTAGGGTTTATCCTAGCTGCCCCAACAGTTGCCGGATTTTATGCTTTAACCCATGGCTTAGTGAAATCCGCCCTATTTTTAATTGCAGGGGTTTTACCCAGTCGTAGCTTTCAACAACTGCATCATCAACCGATTAAAAACTCAATTTGGATTCCTTTAGTCATTGCTAGTTTTTCTATTTCAGGCTTTCCCTTATTATCCGGTTTTGGGGCAAAGGTTTTAACCAGCAAAAATTACTTACCTTGGCAAGGAATTGCCATGAATATTGTTGCAGTCGGAACAGCCGTTTGCTTCGCAAAATTCATTTTTCTTCCCTATCAAAGAAGCCGAGAAAAAGGAAAAATCCAGTCCGGCTTATGGGTAGCCATGGTAATTTTGCTGGGTGGATTAATTGTAGCGAACGGATTCTATTACCAAGCCTATAGCGTTGATAATCTAGTTAAACCCTTGATGAAAATTGCACTGGGCTGGCTGATTTATCTTCTCATTTTTAAGAAAATTGTGATTAAATTACCCCGTGTCGTTGAAGAATTTGATCATCTCATTGGGATGATGGCTATCATGTTAATTATTATTTTTTGGATGGTGCGAGTATGATTGTAGTTTTTTAGAAATCCACTAAAAAAAGATGAAATCCTTTTTAAGCTAAACTGAACTCAAGATTTAAAATGCTTTTACCTGCAATCAGATTTCTCACTCAACTCTAAAAATCAGGAATTATATAACGTGATAAAATTAGATTATTTTTGTTTCAAAACACTATGAGCCAGATCACAATTGCCTGGATAGCATTGCCCTTTTTTATTGGATTTTTAATTTATTTAATTCCTCAAATTTCTCGTGGTATAGCCCTAATCATGGTGCTAGCTTCGACGGCTTATGCTGGGCAAATTTTGGCAACCAGTTCATCTTTCAATTTACAATTACTCGATGATTTTGGCGTTTCCTTAATGATAGACGGGCTGAGTGGCTTTTTTATCCTCACCAATGCTTTAGTCACCGCTGCCGTGATTATATACTGTTGGGGAAGCGATAAAACCGCTTTTTTTTATATGCAAATCATTATTCTGCATGGCAGTGTTAACGCTACTTTCATTTGTGCAGATTTTATCAGTTTGTATGTTGCCTTAGAAGTCATGGGTGTCGCCACATTTCTCCTGATTGCTTATCCTCGCACAGACCGATCAATTTGGGTGGGATTGCGTTATTTATTTGTCAGTAATACTGCCATGCTGTTTTATTTAGTGGGGGCAGTATTGGTTTATCAAGCCCATCATTCCTTTAACTTTATCGGTTTGCGGGGGTCTCCCCCCGAAGCCGTCGCACTAATTTTTATCGGACTATTAGTAAAGGGTGGTATCTTTATATCAGGCTTATGGTTGCCCTTAACTCACTCCGAATCTGAATCTCCAGTATCAGCAATGTTTTCTGGTATTGTGGTTAAAGCGGGTGTCTTTCCCCTGGTTCGTTGTGCACTGATGTTAGAGGAAATCGATCCGATTGTCAGATTTTTCGGTGTAAGTACAGCCCTACTCGGGGTAGGTTATGCCGTTTTTGAAAAAGATACAAAGCGAATGCTGGCATTTCACACCATTTCTCAATTAGGTTTTGTTTTGGCCGCGCCTGTGGTGGCGGGTTTTTATGCTTTAACCCACGGCTTAGTGAAATCAGCTTTGTTTTTAATTGCGGGAGTTTTACCCAGTCGTAGCTTTAAACAATTACAGCATCAACCGATTAATATCTCAATTTGGATGGCGTTAGTTGTCGCTAGTTTTTCGATCTCTGGTTTTCCCTTATTGTCCGGTTTTGGGGCAAAGGTTTTAAGTAGCAAAAACTTCTTACCCTGGCAAGAAATTGCGATGAATATTGCTGCCTTAGGAACCGCTATTTCTTTCGCAAAATTCATTTTTCTTCCCTATAAAAGAATTCGACAAAAAGGAAACATTCGGTCGGGTTTGTGGACAGCAATGGTTATTTTACTGGGAGGATTAATTGCAGCGAATGGATTTTATTATCAAGCTTATACGGTTAAAAATATTGTTAAACCTCTGGCTACAATAGCCTTAGGATGGCTGATATATCTTTTGGTTTTTCAAAAATTGGTGATAAAATTACCCCGTATCGCCGAAGAATTCGATCATCTCATTGGGGTGATGGTCTTAATGGTAATAGCACTTTTTTGGATGATATGGACGCAGTTACATTTTTCAATATAATACTCCGACTGGCGATTTGGTTTTTACTCACCGCCGATTTCAGTCTGGCTAATATCATTATTGGTGTAGGTATCGCTTTTTTATTACCTCGTAGTCGCACATATCTTGGCCCATTAAAAGAATGGCTACAGGTGTTGTGGGAAATTGTTGTGGCTATTCCCCAAGCTTATATCGAAGCCATAGAAATGATATTTCGTCCCCATAATGACGAAGATGTAATCTGTGAGCAAGTTAAACCTCAACGAACCTTAGGATTAATATTTCTTGATATTTTTCTGATTACCTTCACGCCCAAAACCATTGTTTTAAAATATCATGAAAAAGGCTGGTATGAAGTTCATCGAGTGATTCGCAGAAGCAGAAAGAGAAAGAGGAGAAGACGGTAAAATGATTCTTCAGATGGTATTTCAATTGAGTGACACCAATATCATTATCATGAACTCAATGTTAATTGCGATGATTTTGGCTTTATTAATCCCAATTTATGAAGCCTGTCAAGATGATGATATTTGGCAAAAAATGCTGGCTTTTGCAAGTATTGCCACCAAAACATCGATTATAATGCTGTTTATCTCCGTTTTACGAGATGATTGGTCGATTGGGGTCGTGGCAGTGATTATTTTGAGTGTGGGAAATGCGGGACTCATGTTACTCGCACATTTAATTAAACAAATGAACGAATTATGATTAATATTTTAAGTCATAGCTGTATCGCGATCGGTATTATTTTCTGGTTTTGGGGAACATGGCCTCTGGTGGGCAATCGATCTGTTTTATTTAAACTCCATAGCCTTTCTGTAGCCGATACTTTGGGTTCAATGAGTATTATCATCGGTTTACTCTTAAGGATACCAACTGAATGGTCACTCTTACTGCTAGGAATTATTTCTTTAGCCATTTGGAATACAGTACTAGGATATGTTTTAGCTTACTCTTCCAGTGGTAAAGTGAGTGATAAAATTCCAGAATAACACCCCAAATCAGCCGGGAAAAATGAGTTAACCTAAGATTGATGATCACCGTTTTTGACAATAAAACTTTTAAGGAAATGAGCTAAAGATGATAGATAGCTATGTTTATGTGATTATTGCCCTACTTCCACTGGCTGCTGTAATGCTCGTCATTCAAGTCAATCCTTATCAGGCGTTAATCATTCGAGCTATTTTAGGAGCCGTTGCGGCATTAGTTTACGCGGTTTTAGGGGCGGCTGATGTAGCTTTAACGGAAGCTTTAGTCGGTACAATGTTAGCCATTACTCTCTATGTGGTTGCTGTGCGCTCCTCTTTTGTCATGCGTTTAGGCATACTGCAAGAAATTAAGGAAGAAAAAGAGAGTGATCTTGAAGCAATCATTTCTAATGTTAAAAAAGTCGTTAATCATCATTATTTGCGTCTAGAATTAATTGAATATCCCAATTCACAAGCCCTGCAACAGGCATTAATGAATAAAGAAGTTCATGCCACCTGCACTAAAAAAGAACCATTAGAACCCGATAGCGAAGGAATTTATCACACTGCTATTCGAGTTCATCGTCTGTTTGAAATTATGCAAACCGAGTTAACTTCACACCATACGACTCTTTCTTATATTGAGATCTTAAATCAGGAGGAAAAACATTAATGAAGTGGATTTATGTTGCAGCCGGAATCGCGTTATTTATTAAAATGGTTGTTTTGCCTAATCCCATTGGAGAATGGGATGAATTTTCGATAGTTGAATCGATTGTGGCTGATAGTGGGGTTCCTAATGCCGTTTCTGGCATCATTTTTAGAAATCGACTGTATGACACCATTTTTGAGGTTGTTGTGTTTACCATCGCTATTTTAGGAGTCCGTTTTCTCTTGGCAAACGAACAACCCACTGAAATAGTCCATCAATTTAGCGATCGCCCTTCTATTGTATTAGCACGTTTGGGCGCAACTATTACGGCTTTGGTCAGTATTGAACTGGCGATTCGGGGTCATCTCAGTCCAGGGGGAGGGTTTGCCGCTGGAGTGGCTGGGGGCACAGCAATTGGTCTGATTGCGATTACTTCCTCCTCGGAGTGGATGGAAGCGATTTATAAAAAATGGAATGCTGCCACTTGGGAAAAAGTTTCTGTTCTGATTTTTATTATCCTCGCGGTCATCACTTTGATGGGAGGGCAATTACCCCATGGAGAAGTTGGAACTCTTTTTAGTGGTGGTATGATTCCTATACTGAATATATTAGTGGCGATTAAAGTGGCATTAGGGTCATGGGCAGTTATTTTACTGTTTATTCGTTATCGAGGATTACTGTAATAAGATGATATCGATCTCATCACCTGATTGTTCATCTTTAGGGTTAACAATTGATTTGTTGGGAATAGCCCAAATACCGCCTTTTTCCATCTAGACCTGTGAGGGGACTGCAACGATAATCATTGTCGTTTCTCCGATAATCCCTATGCTCAATGTCAGTCAGACGGGGTTATTGAATTTTCTAGCTGTTGTTTAATATTATATTTTATCGACAGGTTTCAGTACCAGTTTCTTGTAGGATATCTGTTAGAAACAAGGATTATCCCTATTTATGATAACAAGAGCCGTTGTCCTGGGCTTTTATCTACCCCCTACCCTGAAAACGGAGGTGGAAGAATTGACCGAAAATCAGAGTGCTTGAGAAAAAAGTCAGAAAAATGATCAAAAATGAAGATAGAATTTTTTTGGGGGAAACTCCCTTGCTCAAGTTCATTGTTAGAGTCAAGTAATGTTAATCAAAGATCCCTCCCTCAAGTTCAATCATGTTATTTCTAATAACTTAATTCTTTATTCTTTTGTTACTGAACAACAACTGCACGACCAGGCGAGATAAAAAACCCGTCCTGGAGATGTTTTTTTACTGAGTTATCCGAAAACAGGTACATTTTGGCTAGCTGAAATTGTGTATAATCTGGCTCACCCTCAAGGGCAGACTGAAGACACTCCCCGTATTCATACGATTCCGTTATTAGAATATATCCCCTATGAGCTAGTGGAAACCTATCCCTCGCCCCATTATGTTAAGACTCATTGCCCCTATGAAATGATCCCCAAAAATCCTGAACAAAACTTAAAATATATCTATATTACCCGCAATCCTAGAGATGTGCTGATTTCGTTATATCACCACATGTGCGGCGCTCTAGAATATGAATGGACTGGCACATGGGATGAATTATTTAGATATTTCTTGGCAGGAAAAGTTCCATTTGGTTGCTTTTTTGACCATGTTTTACCCTGGAGGCAACATAGAAATGATGAAAATGTGTTGTTTATTAAGTTTGAAGATCTCAAAAAATATCTTTATGGTGGTGTTCGGGATATTGCGGAATTCCTCGGCTTTGAACTGTCTGAACCACAATTAAAATCGATTGCTCAAAATTGCACTTTTGAAGCAATGAAAGCCAATCCATAAACCAGTTTAGTTCAGTATCCTGAACATTTTAAACCCGGTACTTCGTTCCTGCGAAAAGGCATTGTCGGGGACTGGAAAAACTATTTTACAGAGGAGCAATTGAAGGAATTCGATCAATGGTATAATTCTCATCTTCAAGGGACTGACTTAGAGTTTGAATGTACAATTGAATGATGACTTGCTTTTAGTCAAAAAATTGACTTTTATCTCCAAAATTGAGGATATAGCAATAAAACATCATTGATCAACTACATTGCCCCCACAATTTTTTATCTAATCAAGTTATCCATTCCCTATCTTTAAAGGTATCGCTGTTTTAACCATTTACCCATCTATTGATTAAACAGATAACTCTGGGGATTTTAGTTCTTGATTTTGTGAGGTTATAAACTTCAGAAAAATGCCCCAGGAAAATCACACTCATTAAATTAGCCAAAGGCACTATAATAATGGAAAGCACATTGGCAACCGTCAGCCGCATAAACCGAGGAAAAAGAGGACTTGAGTTAGGCAGTGTTTGATCCATGGAGAACTTGAAAATGTTTGATTACACTATTATTAACCATAATCCATCAATTCCCCACTCGTTATATCTTTTGACAACCCTACAATCTGCTATTGCTACATAATCTAATTATTGGTTATGGGAAAGAAATGATAGGCTTGGAGGTCGTCTGCTTGAATACCTTCTAAGATGGCTAAACGTTCACCTCCATCCAGAATATCAATGAAGCTGCGGTCTGTTTGAACAATATCTTGAACAATTTCAATTTCCGCAAACGTCAGACCCGATAATCCTAGAATATCCTGTTCCAGTTGGAAGTTAAGAATTAAATCGGTTCCGCCTTCGGGTTGCAAAACAAATGTATCTGCATCATTGCCTCCTGTTAGAGTATCTTCCCCAATACCGCCATTGAGGATATTGTCTCCGTCGCCACCGACGAGGTTATCATTGCCATCACCACCGACGAGGTTATCATTGCCACTGCCGCCATCAAGCTGGTCATTGCCTAAACCCCCAATCAGGTCGTCATTGCCATCTTCACCAATCAGGTCGTCATTGCCATCACCCGCTTCAATTCGGTCATTTCCTGAACCGGCATTCAGAGTATCATTGCCAGCATCACCATAAATTTGGTCAACCCCTTCCCCAGCGGTAACATCATCATCTCCCTCCCCTGCTTCAATATAGTCATTGCCAGACCCAGCCTCAATTTGGTCATCCCCGTCACGACCATAAATTTGGTCGTTGTCTTCTCCGGCGTTAAGGGTATCATCTCCAATGCCCCCCTCAAGTTGGTCATCTCCAGCATTGCCTTCTAACAGGTCATCGCCAGCATTACCTTCTAACAAATCATTGCCATCACCGCCTGTGAGTTGGTCGTTGTCTTCTCCGCCGTAGAGGTTATCGTTTCCTTCACCGCCATTGAGGTTGTCTTCCCCCGTTTGACCATAGAGGAAATCATTGCCTTCTCCGCCATTGAGAGAGTCATCCCCGGCATTGCCATAAAGCTGGTCATTGCCACTGCCGCCATTGAGGTTATCGTCGCCGGCGTTGCCGTAAAGCTGGTCATTATCGTCTCCACCGTCCAATTGGTCGTCGCCTGTACCCCCCTCTAAAAGGTCAACTCCAGACCCGCCAAACAGCCAGTCATTATCGTCTCCACCGTCCAATTGGTCGTCGCCGTCTCCCCCTTTGAGTAAGTCCTGACCGTCTCCGCCTAACAGTTGGTCATCCCCTTCGTTGCCTTCTAAACGGTCATCACCGACATCACCCTCGAGGTAATCTTCTCCTTCT
This sequence comes from uncultured Lyngbya sp., assembly GCA_964401105.1. Lineage (GTDB taxonomy): Bacteria > Cyanobacteriota > Cyanobacteriia > Cyanobacteriales > Microcoleaceae > JAAURB01. The sequence goes on from CAYNXM010000166.1 coordinate 13,132, forward strand.
CGGCCGTAGAGGCGATCGCTTCCGGCGTTACCATAGATAAAGTCATCATCTTCGCCACCATCGAGGATGTCATTGCCCTCACCCCCTTCTAAGATATCGAACCCAGCGTTACCATAGAGACGGTCATCGCCATTATTACCCTGAATGGAGTCTTCTCCGGTGCCCCCCTCAATATAGTCATTGCCGTCATCTCCCATCAATTCATCATCTCCGGCGTTACCATAGAGGTCATCATCTCCGGCGTTACCATTTAACCAGTCATTGCCATTACCCCCCTCAAGGTAGTCATCATCGGCTTGTCCTTTGAGGGTATCAGAATTGTTGCCACCAAAAAGAATATCGTTACCGCTTCCCCCCTCTAACAAGTCTTCACCATTTTGACCATAAAGCTGGTCATTACCTTGGCTTCCTAACAATTCATCGTTACCGTTGCCGCCGTCGAGTTCATCGTTACCACTGCCGCCTTTTAAGAGATCTTCACCATTTTGACCAAACAGGCGATCGTTTCCGGCATTACCGGATAATAAATCATTTCCACCGCCGCCTTCAAGCAGATCGTTGCCATCATTACCTTCTAGAGTATCAATACCCCCCTGACCCAACAGTTGGTCATCGCCATCACCCCCAACTAACAGGTCGTTTTGGCTACCTCCCTCTAACTGGTCATCACCATTCCCCCCTTCAAGGGAGTCATCTCCTGCTTGACCCAACAGTTGGTCATTACCGTCACTACCGGACAGTTGGTCATCGCCATCACCACCAAACAGTTGGTCATTACCGTTATCTCCTTCTAAGGTATCAACCCCCGCTTGACCGAATAAGCGATCGTTACCGTCTCCACCATCAAGTATATCGTTGCCTGTACCCCCTTTCAGCAGGTCTTCTCCAGTTTGACCGTCAAGGGTGTCATCGCCGGCATCTCCAAATAAGCGGTCATCATCTTCACCGCCATCTAACCAGTCATCTCCGGCTTTGGCTTTAATTAAGTCATTACCCGCTAAACCACTAATAATATTTTCGCCATCATCCCCGATTAACAGATCTTCAAATTCAGATCCTTCTAGGTTTTCAATATTGCTGAGTTGGTCTCCTTTGGCATCTCCTGCCCAACCTTTACCCAATTCTAGGCTAACAGCAACTCGTTCGGCTGAGGTAAAGTAGGAGGCAGTATCTATATCATTACCGCCATCGAGAATATCCCCATCTTCTCCACCAACGAGGAAGTCATCCCCATCTTCACCATAGAGGCTATCAATACCCGTTTCCCCAAAGATAATATCTTCACCGTCACGGGCCTCTACAAGATCATCTCCATCTCCAGCATGGATAATATTATCAACTTCATCCCCAATAATAGAGTCATCAAAGTTTGAACCGATGACATTTTCAATGCTGTTGAGGGCATCAATACCACCAAAGCCGTCAATAGCAATATTTTCTTCTAGGCTGACGAATACATTGTCAATATCTCGGCGATAGCTAGCTGTATCAATATCATTACCGCCATCGAGGCTATCATCTCCGGCATTACCGACGAGAATATCATTACCATCTAAAGCTTGAATCTTATTCTCAGTTTCGTTACCAATCAGAATATCATCAAACCCAGAACCGACAATATTTTCCAAGTTACGAAGGATATCTTCGCTGCCAAACCCGTCAATTGCAGTTCCGGCTGCTATGGTAAATTCAGGTTCAGTATCTGTGGGGATGAGTTTATCGGTGACAATGGTTTGATGCAAGAAACCACCGGGGTTATCATAGTCTGTGGTTTCGTCAATATTGACAATCACACTATCGGGAGAATTATCGTAATTAACGGTATCGCTGCCTTCGCCACCGTCGATCAAGTCGTTACCTTGTTCTCCGGTTAAGGAGTCATCACCCGTTTCACCAAATAGGTCGTCATTACCGTCTCGACCATTAACTGTATCACTGCCATCTCCTGCGGTGATAATATTAGCCTGTGCATCTGCAATAATAATGTCATTAAATTCGGAACCGACAACATTTTCAATATTGGATAATGCATCAGTATCTTCCCAACCATCAATAGCCTCACCCTGTTCGAGGTTAACATTAACGGAACTGGGATCTCGACGATAACTGACGACATCTGCGCCATTACCACCATCAAGGCTATCATCTCCAGCGTTACCAATAACTAGGTCATTTCCAGTTAAAGCCGTTATTTCGTTGTCGCTACTGTTACCAATGAGAATATCATCAAAGGAAGAACCAATAATATTTTCTAGGTTGCCAGAAACGGAAATAGTTTCCTCACTAATTGTGTTGGTTTCTTCATTGTAAATTGTTCTGATAGCCTGGAAATTGAAGCGGTCTTCATGACCAAACCCATCTAGGGCAGTGGCGGCATTGATATTAAAGTCACCTTCGAGGTCATTGAGATCTCCAGTATTTTCGTAACCTTGTTCCTCATCAATATTGACAACAACAGCATCAGGAGAATTGTCGTAAATGACCACATCAATCTCTTCACCGCCGCTAATTTTGTCATTTCCAGCTTGCCCTATTAACGAGTCATTGCCAGCATCTCCTAAGATTTCATCATCACCTATACCGCCATCAAGTTCATCATCACCCTCACCCCCGTTGAGATTATCATTGCCACCCCGACCTAACAGTCTGTCATCACCCTCACCCCCCAGGATAATATCGTTACCTGCCTGAGAGTCATCAGTATCCCCAAACAATTCATCATTATCAGTCCCACCATCGACAAAGTCGTCTCCTGCGCCACCATCAATAGTATCAACTCCAGCTTGTCCCGAGAGATTATCGTTGTTGTCACCGCCTGAGACATTATCGTTTCCTTCTCCGGCATTGATGACATCATCACCGTCACCGCCATTGAGATTATCGTTTCCACCTCGACCTACCAGTCTGTCATCGCCACTGTCACCCGAGAAGATATCATCCCCTTCCCCACCCGAGAGGACATCATCTCCATTTCCACCGGAAAATTCTACAGCGATGACAATCTCTTCAACTTCAATCCGATCATCAAACTCACCCCCATTGGCGACGATATTGGTAACTCCAACATAGTCTTGAGAATAACCGATGGCATTGACTGTAATGGTGTCGCTATTGGGTTGTCCTGTACCCGTCAGAATAAATGTCTCACTGTCATCAGTGGTATTCACGTAGAGTCGTTCTGCTGCCCTTGGCCCCATATTGAGGTTGAGTGTACCTCCGCTAAAGCTATCTGGCCCTTGATTGGCTAAAATAGGTTCTCGCTCAGGACAGGTTTCAATCCCAAAGTCTGCTAAAGTGGTTCGGGCAAATTCTCCTTCCCATTCCTTACCCAACGGTGGCCAACCGACGCGGGCGTAATATCCGAGAAATGCATCAAGCTGTCCGCCAATATCGAATAAACAGCCCGGATTATGATCAAAAATAGCCTGGAATTCTGAGGGACGAATTTTACCGTCACTGTCTCTCAATTCATCTTGAAATTCATTAGGATCTTCAAGATCAACATTGATAGTTGCCTGAATGCCACCATTGATTTCTCCCTCAGCAACAAAAATATCTGGACCCACGCCCGCTTTTAGTGTACCAAAAACTGTGAGTTCAGCTAGATCAACTCCCGCTTCAGTGCGGTTATCATCCACAAAGAATCCTTCAAAAATTTGATCAATTTCATTGGATTGATATCCAGCTTCAGCCCATTGTTTAATACCTGTAGAATCATAACCAAATCCTAAATTGAGTGTAGCCCCAATTTCACCCCCAAATGATACCGCTAACGGCCCAACAATCGGGAAAGATCCTTCAATTCCAATAGCTAGGTTAAAGTCGGGAACTTGAAATTTAAAAAAGTCTACGGTTTGCCCTGTGAGTAATCCAATCGCTGAAGCCGGATTATCTAAAATTGGAAATTCTAGAAACTCTGCGATTGAGTCTTTATTGCTAAAGAAGTTTTTTTGAGCTTTAAATTGCTCGGGATCGCCTCCGATTTCATTGAGTTTTTCATTAAATTCTTGTTCGATTTCGGCGAGAGTTTTTCGGGTTGCCCCGAGTTGGGCTGTATTGATCGGAACTCCAGAAGTGATATCAAAATCGCCCAAATTAACATCGCCAATAGGAATTCCTATTTCTCCCGCATCCGCAGGAATACTATTGACTAATTCCGACAAAGTGCCGATAAAAGTAATAGCGTCCAAAGCTTTAATGACATTATCTATTGTTGGATTGCCTGAGTCAAACTGACGCGCTAGACCTAATAGGTTATGATCTTCACCACCTAAATTAAGACGATCTAAAATACCAATAGGTTCTGTGAGGAACTCAGTGGCAGCTTGAATCGGTTTTGTTATTTCTTGAATGGGGTCAACAATTGGCTGAACAAAATCGCTGAGGAAGGAACCTAAAAATATAGTGGTGTCATTAAAATTTACCTGAGGAATTACATTATTATCGGTAAAATTCCAGGAAATATTTAAGTCTGTTCCGATTTTGGGGAGTACTGCTGATTCACCAATTCTTGAAGTAAGATTTAATTTAATATCCGCAGACGCGTTGGGTTGTGCATCAATATTAAATAGGGTTCCATTGAGTTCTGATAAGGTTAACTGACCATCTGAATTCGGGTCTTGTATATCAACAGCATAACCTACATTTAGATTGCTTCCTAAATCAGTCAGATCAATCTGCAAAAATCCCATTTCACCTTCTGCTGTGAAATTGGGTAGGGATGCATTGATACCGATTTCAAGTTCTTTTTCAGCAGAAGTATTTTCAGTAGGAATATTGAGGAATAAGCTATTACTGGATGCATTATAACCAAAGCCTAAATTAAGATTAAACCCCAGATCGACTTGTGCTTGACCATCCGTGGTTAATTCTAATCCGAGTCCAGATAAACCAATATTAGAAGCTAAGGAAGTTGCTAAAGAATTACTATCACTCAGATTGAGATTAAAACTAAAATCATCTGTAATACCATTGATTTCAATCTCTTGACCTAATGCTTCTTCAAGTGCTTGTTCAATTAACTGTTTGGGTTTTTCTAGTACATTATCTAGCAGTCCTGTTAGTGGATCAACTAATTTTGTTTCTAGTTGTGAAAGCACATCTTCCAGTAAATTTTCTCCAGCGACATCTAGCTCATTAAAAGCCTCTTCTATTTCACCTTGAAGTACTACTGTTAGTTCTTCTCCACTGGGTGGGTTCAGTAAGGAATTGAGAATATTTTGAGGAATCGATTCTGGGATTTGTTCAATACTATCAATGCCAGGAATTGCATCTACGAATGCTTGCTGAATTAAATTAACAGGTTCATCTAAAATCTCAGTTAGTAACCCACTAAACTGACCCCGTAATTCTTCTTGAAATTCAGTTAATGCTGTTTCTAATATTTGATAAACACTAGGAACTTCTTCGATAAATAAACTAGAATCTAATGATTCTAAAGCTTCTGAAAGTGTAGTTCGTAGAATATCAGCAATATTATCTCCTGAATTAATTTGAGTTTCTAAAGTATTAATAATTTGCTCTGCAACGGATAGAGGAATCGCTGTCTGATCTATTCCAGATTGTAATACATCTAGCTGATCGAGTGCTTCAAATAGAGCTTGTTGTACTTGTTCAGCAGATAAATCAACCAAGTCTTCTAACTGTTCTATTTGAGCAAAAATATCATTATTGATACCATTCAAAAATTCAACGGCTTGATCGGTGGATTCTTTAAGTTGATCGCCTAAAAGTGGCAAACCTGTTAAAATTTGATTATCAATTGCTGACTGAATAACTGATAAAAAATCTTTTAATCCGCCAGACACTCCCTCAACGGTTGTTTTGGCTTGATTAAGAGCATCTAAAATATCAGTAATTGCATTAGTAACATCCCCCAAAAGTTCGTCTACATTCTGCTCAATCTGAATCACTTCTCCATCTATAGTAATTGTTGCTGTATCATCTTCTGCTTTCAATTCAAATAACTCAGATTCTGTCAATTCAACACCTTGAACTAATGCTGAAAAAATATATCCTTCATCTCCATTCCCATCTATTTCATTAACTTCTGCATCCACAAAATGCCCATATTCTTCCAATAAAACATCTGCGATCGCCTCTAAATTCCCCTCATTCTCTTCCAGATATTCCGCAGATAAATAAATCGTATTCGTCGCCGCTGCAAACGCCCCATTTGCACTATTTAACTCCGCTGAAGAACGAACTTCAATCGGGGGAAATGTGCTAAAATCTCCGACTAACCACTGCTGACGTAACGCTTCTAACCGTTCAGTATTAAATCCTTCGCTAAAGGCTAAAGTTACTTTATTCTCAAATTTATTATCTGTTGAAAATGCTGTGAGTAAGCGATAAACCTGTTGCGTTGCTTGCTTAACTAAATGGGTAGAGATTGGACGATCTATTAAAACGAATGCAGACATAAATACCCCCAACAAATATTGGTAATAATTTTTTTCTTCAATATTTTTCCAGCCTATTTACTTGATGAAACAATACGGCTAAAATTTTTGAGATGAAAATTTTGAAGAGTTTTCACTCTCCTAAAGTACTCAATCTATTCAGTACAAAAATTTACAAATCTTTAATTTTATTGATTGCAGTACTTTGACCAGACACCCATTAGAATCATCAAACTGATTTGCTTATTCTTGACATTTTATCAGGATCTTGAAGCAAAAAAGATATATATTGACGGAAACTTTATAATTCTTTTCTAAACTTAATCTATGATGGGAATATCAGCAGGTTTTCTATCAAACATTTTAGACTATCAATGGATGAGTTGCCATGAAAAAAGAGCCAAAAAAGTCTAATCATATTTTTTATAAAAAATAATATAATATTTGTCTAACTGGATATATTGCCTTGTTAGTATTAATTGAGGAATAAAGAACAACAAGAAAGGGGAAGGAGGAGAGTCACGCATTTTAACTCGGATTTTTAGCGGCTTCTAACCAGCTATCAAACAGATCTTGATGGTCCTGCACCCAGGCTTCAGCCCGAGTCCGAATTTCTTTAGGGTCTTTACTGCCATTGTGAACCCGCCACATTTCTGCGTTAATGTCTTCAACAGGAATTTGTACCATTTCAAACCAGCGTTTTGCTGAGGGGTTTGCGGCTAAGAATTCATCCGTTGCCACCACTCGCAATCGTTCAATCGGAAAGCCGAGATTTTTCCCGTCTATTACCGTATCTTTCTCGGTATACTGTGTCATGACTTCGGGTACAGTCGTAAACGGCACTTCTAACCAAACCACATCTTCACTCAATTTTAATTCCTGAGATTGCCATGAAGGCATCCAGCTATAATATAAAACACTGCGATAGCAAATGTGACTTCTGTCAAACTCCCACCTACAAAACGGGTTACAAACGAATGTCACCCCAAAGAACCCTGAAATGGCTGTCTCTGCAACGGGAAGCCTGGGCGCGGTCGGTGGTCTTTTCCTGCGATCAATTCTTAGGACGAGTTCTGTTTAAAGAAGGCAAGCAAGAAGTCCTCGACATTATGGCAGGGGTTCGAGACCTGGGACTGGCGGTTAACTGGTGTATTGGTTTAGAACTGAAGAAAGCGACGATTGGACGGGGATATGAACGCAGCCCAGAAGATTTAGCACCGGATCAAGAATTGATTGATGCGCTTTGGGGTTGGGATGGTCGTGCGGGTTCCTATGAAGCCTTTATCCCGGCTGAACGTCCGGTTGAAGGCAAACAAGCTTATGCGAAGTTAATGCCCTGGCAGCAACACTGTGAGATGGTCAAAGCGGTGGTTCGTACCGGTATTCCTCGGATTCAATATGGGGTGATTATGGGGCTACCTGACGACAGTCAAGAAACCATGTTACACCTGGAGGATGCGGTCTCAGAACTCTATCAAGATCTGAAGATGATTAATCCTCGATTAGAGTTTTGGGTCGGCACCTATGCCATTTCTCCAATTCCTGGAACCCCTCAGGGACAAGCCATTCGTCAGTCGGGTTTACTACGGTTTGAAGACCCAGAAATCCAAGCTGGGTTTATGACCGCTTGTGCAGATACCCATCACATGAGTTATGAAGAGGTTTCTGACTGGCAACTGCGGCTAACTAACGCAGGTAGCGGTGGCACAGATTGGTATTTTGCCAACGAGACTGCCTAGAATCGGTTTAGGTTCGGCTGAGATGATTGACAGGCTAAGGCAGATCTTGTTACTCAGCCGATGAACAAAACAGCCGGAAGCGATCGCGCCTGTGGGCTTGCCCGTATCGCGTTGCTCAAAAAAGAGTATTTTTCAACACTTCTTGTTAGACAATGGTAATACGAAACAGCCAGGGGCGATCGCATCATTTATCGTAAAGATCGAAGTCAGAAATCGGAAATTTTTTCTATGATAGTTTTCGGTAATAAAATCTCTATTTCTAGACGGAGAAATAGGATTTAATACGAATGCTATAAATTTTATTATGGCGGTTGATGCATGATTTGCTAAATTACATTTTTTTCAAATCCTTGACAGCAGGGCCATTCAACACTTCCCCTTCACAGTTAAACCGCGCCCCATGACAAGGACAGTCCCAACTCTTCTCAGCCTGATTCCAGGCGACAATACAGCCTAAGTGAGAACAAACAGCAGAAACTTGATGTAATTGCCCGGTTTTGTCTTTGTAAGCGGCGATCTGCTTCCCTTTGACCATCACCACTTTACCTCGATCTAAACCGATATCTTCAACCGCTTCTGTGATGCCTTTGAAGCGATCGCCGACCCAATGCATTCCCACATCTAAATTCTGCTTGATTGACTCTTGAGTGACAAATGGTGTGGGTCGTGTAGCTTCATACAATTTCGCCCAGGGATTTTCTTGACCTAAAATCATATCAGATAAGATCATAGCGGAGAGGGTTGTTTTTGTCATCCCCCAGAGGCTGAAACCGGTTGCTACGTATGTATGATTGCTTATTGGGGTCAATTTACCAATATAAGGCAAATCATCAAAAGAATACATATCCTGACTCGACCACCGATAAGCAATCTCATTGACTCCAAACTTAGACCGGGCATACTCTGCCAGACGTTCAAACCGTTCAACTGTATCATCTGCTTCACCGACTTTATGACCTTCTCCCCCAATTAACAGCAGAGTCTTGCCTTCGTGGGGTGTTGTCCGAATGGAACGGTAATTCTCATCAGCCCCAATATACATTCCCTGGGGATCTTTAGCTGGATCGATCCAAGCCCCAATTAAATAAGACCGTTTTGGATAAGATTTTGCAAAGAATAATCCTTGATCTAAAATTGGGATATTGGTTGCAATAATAACATCTGTTGCGGTTACTGTTGCGCCATTTTCAGTTAGGACTCGACAAGGTTCTTCCCCGTCAACGGTTTTTACCCGGCTATTTTCAAAAATATAACTACCATCACCGTTAATTTTTGCTGCTAATGCCAATAGATATTTTCGGGGATGAAATTGAGCTTGATTCTCAAATTTTACCGCGCCTGCGACTTGAAAAGGTAAGTCCGTTTCGGGTACAAAAGAAGCGGGTAAACCTAATTTAATTGCTGCTTCTGCTTCTTCTTTTACTTTGTCTAATTCCTGAGTTGTGGGTGCAAAGGTATAAGTACTTTTGCGTTCAAAATCACAATCAATATTTTCAGTTTGTACGATTTCAGCAATTTTTTCAACCGCAGCCTGATTTGACTCTGCATAGATACGGGCTTTTTCTTCACCCATATTTTTCATTAACTCCGCATACTTTAAGCGATGTAGCGATGTGACTTTGGCGGTCGTATGTCCGGAAACCCCTGTCCCCACTTTTTCGGCTTCGATAACTGCGACTGTTTTTCCCGCTTTTTTAAGTAATTGAGCTGCCATAATTCCGACTAAGCCTGCACCGACAATGGCAACATCAACAGATAAATCCTCAGTTAGAGATGGATAACTCGATTCAAGGGTAGAGTCAATCCAAAATGATTGAGACTGATCGGGAATTGAAGAAGTCATAATCCGATTCCTTTTGATTTTTTATAAGTATTAATTACTTATTTTGGTTTAAACTTAATCAATATTATATCAGTCGATCGGTAAAATTAGCGGTCAAGCTAATTTCTGGTCAGGCAGAATAGTGTTGTATTAAGTTAGTTTTTCCCTCTACGCGTTTGGGAAACCCGGATGGAGAAAGATGCTTGCTATAGCGCTACCGGAATAAGTATAGTTAGACCGACCCAATCATCATCTAAGCGCTTGGAGGCGCGATCTACTCAACAGTTCTATGGACGCAACAGTTATAGCATGACGCTAAATAGTGTTTGAATCTTAACTATTCCCCATTCCCCATTCCCTATTCCCTACGAAGACAATCATCATGTCCTAACAGTTGCCTTGTACTGCTATATTTTTATAGCTTTACTACTTTCTATAATAAAAACAGCGTGCTAGAGGACTAGAGCCCAACTAAGCACGCTAAAGACAATGGTCATCTGAAGAAAATTCAACTATTTAATTGGGAATAGCGATGATTGTGAATTTTTTCATATATGCCGTTGTAAACAAAGTTTTTAACCATATCGGCTTTAAAGAAATCGTGGGGAAAGCCTAATTCAATGTGACTGATGCGATCGAGTTGTTCGATCTGTTCTGCTGATAATTGTAGATCGACACATTGCAAATTATCTTCGACATGGGATACTTTTCTCGCACCGATAATAGGAATAATACCTTTACTTAATAACCAACTCAAAGCGACTTGTGACGAACTTTTACCGACTTGTGCAGCAACTTTATCTACTTCTTGGGCAATCATAGTATTGCGATCGCTGCGATCAACAAAACCTTCCATCATTTCGTTATTGAGTCGTTTTTCCTCTCCATCATCTTTGCCATTGGTATACTTTCCCGTTAACCAACCACTCGCTAAAGGCGACCAAGCAGTTACGCCGATATCCAAACTATGGGCCATTGGTAATAATTCTCGTTCTGGGGTACGTTGAATCAGACTATATTCAATTTGTAAACCGATAAACTGCGTCCAACCTCTTAATTCAGCCAGGGTATTGCACCGAGAAACCACCCAAGCAGGAGCGTCAGAAATGCCAATATAGAGTACTTTTCCCTGACGCACTAGGTCATCAAAGGCTCGCATTACTTCTTCTACGGGGGTCATAAAATCCCAAATATGTAACCATAAGACATCGATATAATCAGTATTGAGACGCTTCAGACTGGCTTCAACTGACTGCACCATACTTTTTCGTTGATTACCACTGCCATTAGGATTGCCATCTCCCAAACCGTTAGTATATTTAGTGGCTAAAACGACAGCATCTCTTTCATCAGCAATAAATTCACTGAGAAACTTTTCACTCGTACCGTTGGTATAGACATTTGCTGTATCGATAAAATTACCGCCAGCTTCGCGGAAAGCCTGATAAATTTTGTGACTTTCTTCTTTGGATGCACCCCAACCCCAGTCTTCACCAAAGGTCATTGTCCCCAAACAGAGTTCGGATACTCTCAATCCGCTTTTTCCGAGTAGTTTGTATTGCATTGTTTGTTTATCCTGTGTTTGATTATTTCAGTCGTCTACCTAGTATTACCAACTGCTGCTACCTTATCACTTTGCGACGTGAACAATTAGACATTGGGTTTGTTTGCTACTAAAAATGATGATTGTTTTTGTTGAGTGGCGATCGCACCCCCAAGCGCTTAAAGTGTTTGCTCAAAGTATTCTGCGATCGCATCGCTTGCAGTAGTCACGGCTTCAGGGGAATCATAAAAATCAAACTGCGTAACATTGTCTAACCAAAGTTGCTTTTTATTACCCGATAAACGGTTATAAAATTCTTTAGCACCTTGGGGAATTGCAGCTTCTTGCGAATGAATAATCATTGTTGGTTTATCTAAATTATCAGCAGTGCTAATGGCATCGTAAGTCAACCAACCTTCCCAAGAAGCCAGATTAAATTGATTAACATATTCAGGAATCATACCTCGATCTGTTTCGGTATAGTAAGGGACTTGATACATGACAGCATTTTCATCTGTCATACTTGCAGCAGGAATCAAGGATAATTCGCCAGTACTTTCATATTTAGCCTGTGCTTTTTGACTGGTAGCAATTAAACTTTGTACTGACTCAGATCCACCATAGACTTGGTTGACAATGTCGCGATTATGTAACCAAGGTGCCACTAAAGCGATCGCCTTGATATCTTCACTTTGTACTGCTGCATCTGCCATATATCCGGCACTGGCACATATTCCTAAACCCGCAATCCGATTCGCATCGACTTCAGGACGTGTGGTTAAATAATTGGCAGCGGCAACAATATCCTCCGTTTTATTAATCGGGTTTTCTAGCTGACGTTGATTTCCGGCCGATTCTCCCCAATTACGAAAGTCAAAAGCCAAAACGGCATAACCGCGATCGGCCATTTCTTCGGCATAAGTCCCAGGCATTTGTTCTTTTACTGTCGTCCAAGCACCCGTGACGACGACTCCTGGTAATTTATCCCCCTGTTGGTAATCATCGGGAAGATAGAGATTGCCGACTAAATTTTGATTATTACTGTCAAAGTTGACTGTTTTAACCTGTGCGGCTTCAGCTTCGGATACTAAAGATAATTGTAATGTGGCAACGGTGGCAGCAGCTAAAAGTTGATTTTTCATGATTGGTGCTTTCTTGTTTGGTGATTAAACTTGAACCTGATATGTTTAATTTACATAAAGCCGAAAAAATATCTCTTGAAAGCTTTTACCTGATTTTTTGAAGATTCTTGCTATTGACTGAGTGAATAAAATCTCGATTATGATTTGCGTTGATACTGCTTGGGAGTCAAACCTTCAATCTTTTTGAACGTCCGAGAGAAATGGGCTTGGTCGGAAAATCCACAAGAGAAGGCGATATCAATCATCAATGCGTTGGGTTTGTCGAGCATCTGTTTAGCTTGTTCGACTCGATACGCCATCAAGAACTGATAGGGACTTTGACCGATGGCTTGTTTAAATAATCGAGAAAAATGAGAAGGACTGAGATCGGCTTGTGCTGCTAAATCCTCTAGCAAAATATTTTTGCCATAATTAACTGCGATGTAATCTAAAACTTGCTTGTAGTGTTGAGCGGTAAAGCTCTTGGAAAAATCATATTCTTCTGACTGTAAGCCGTATTTGAGAATGAGTTTAGTCAGAAAAATACGGGCAAAGGATTCAAACATCACTTGCGAACCCATCTCACATTGCAGAGCCTCTAAAAGCTGAATTCCAGCTTGAGTAATGTCTTCATCGAGAAACTGTGGTAAATCTTTCAATTGCCCAGTTGAAAGCAAAATTCCTAACTCAGTTTGAGCAAATTTTTCAAATTTAGTGGGGTCGAGGGTGATGATAATACATTTGCTCTGGGCGTGCCATCTCCAACCAGTTTCCACCCCAGCCGGAGTAACGATAATTTCATTTTTGTGATATATAAAATCTCGATGTTCGCCATCACGCCAGTTCTCTAAACGATGAGGCTGATCTTTTAAATTAAGGATAATATGATGCTGTTCGTATCTATCTGTTGGCATTGAAGCGGGATCGGCTTCAAAATACTCTAAAGTCAGTAAGTCTGCTGCCTGTGGACGTACTAAGTCAACACTTTGAATGAGTGGCTCGGAAGGGTATATATCTTGATACTTAGACATTTAAAACGTTATCAGAGCCAAACTATATCTTTTGCTTACTTCTTAATTATACTCTTTTATTGACCGTCATAAATTAGATAGAGACAAAGGCGGTGTTGGTTGTGAGTCTCTGGGTTAAGAGAAATCTGCTATTGTAAAGCTGTTATGCTGCTTTTATGCCTCAGATAATGACCAATTTCTCCAACCCTTCGCCCCAAAACCGAGATCAACAACCCACTCAGGAGTTAGAAGAAGAAATATGGCGTGACATTTATCAGGGACGAGAGTTCACTTTAGCTGATGTTATTGCCCGAGAAGGGGGTTCTTTTATGAAAGGAGAATCTCCAATTCCTCGTTTAGTGCAAGCAGAGACTGAAATCAATACTTTTATTAGTCAGAACTTACCTGATGTTTCTGGAGCGTTACAGGCGGTTTTACATCGCTGGGTATTAGAAGACACTGCCCGAGTGAGTCAGTATTTAAATGTTCCATTACAAGCTTTACTCGGGCTATTGGAATCAATTTTAGATAATCCTTCAATACTTTATGAATTAGTCCGTCAAGTTGATATGTTGTGGGGAGAAATGAATGGTGAGCGACCCTATTTTCAGCAACCCGGACAACCCCCTCATCCCGATGATGAATACACTCATGAATCGGTTGAGCAACAGCTTGCTGAATTGGTTTGTTATCTGAAAGTATTAATAAAGCAAAAATATCAGCAGACTTAGAGGTATTATGAAAAAATTGAAGAAAATAGAGAGAATGTCAACGAACGTTAACAAGACTAATACTCTCAATCTATTATTTCCTACCTTGACGAGGGGGTTTGGGGGAGCTATAGTGCTGCGTCCATACCCTACGGGTTGGGCTTCGGTACATGGACTCCCCTCAGTCAATATGAAGTACTCGATGTACTTCATGTTGACAGCCTACCTAGTTGCTGAATGCTGGTAGATATCTTAAACTGTTAGTATGCTCAACTTGACTTACGCTTACAAAATTAATCCAACTCCAGAACAAGTGGCAATCATCGAACAAGCATTAGATGTCTGTCGCAAAGTCTGGAATTATGCTTTGCGGCAACGTAAAGACTGGGTTAATTCTAGAAAGTGTAGGGTTAATGCCTGCTCAATTCAGTCTGAATATATTATCCCTGTTGATGCTCCTTATCCAAGTAAGAGTTTTCAAGAAAAAGCACTAACGATTGCCAAGAAAACCCATCAAGAATTGAGAAGTGTTAATGCTCAGGTTCTTCAACAAGTACTAAGGAAGCTAGACACTGCATTTGAAGACATGAAGCGTAAAGGAAACGGTTTTCCTCGCTTTAAGAAGTTTGGTCAAATGCGGTCGTTTGTTTATCCTCAGATGTTGAAAAACCCCTTGGGAGAAGGAATTGTGAAACTACCCCAGTTAGGTAAGGTCGAGGTAAATATGCACCGACCAATACCTAATGGTTTTGAATTGAAGCAGGCACGAGTTGTCAAGAAGGCATCGGGATACTACCTCATGTTGTCGTTGCAGCTTGATGTCAATGTTCCAGACACACCATGCAAAGGACATCCTTTAGGTATTGATATTGGTCTAGAGAAATTCTTGGCAACATCTGATGGTGAGCTAATTAAAAGACCCAAGTTCTTTGAGGCTTTGGCACGTAAGCTGAAATTGCTACAACGCCGACTTAAGCACAAGAAGAAAGGGTCAAACAATAAGGCTAAACTTGCCAGAAAGATAGCCAGAGTTCACGAACAAATACACGACACTAGAAAAGACTTTCATTTTAAGTTGGCTCATCACCTCTGCGATCAAGCTGGGATGATATTTGCAGAACAACTGAACCTTAAAGGTATGGCTAAAGCAATGCTAGGAAAGCATACTTTAGACGCTGGATGGGGTCAGTTTTTGCAATTGCTGTCCTGGGTTTGCTGGAAACGTGGGGTGTATTTCGCCAAAGTAGAAGCGGCTGGTACTTCGCAGACTTGCCCTGAGTGTGACACTCATGTATCTAAGGGCTTGTCAATCAGGGTACATGAGTGTCCAGAGTGCGGTTATCGCACCGATAGAGACGTAGCCGCAGCTCAAGTAATTAGAAGTCGAGGTGTCTCTGCCGTTGGACAGACGGTGGCTCAAATTGCCTGTGGACGGGATGCGTCGGGGACTGATTCTATCAGTCTAGGTGGCACCGCAAGAAACAGGAATTTTCTAGAAGCGATTTTAGGAAGCCCTTTCCATAATCTTTGATTTGGGAAGGGAGGATGTCACCTGAGTCTAAGGATATACCCTACAATCAAGATTTAGTGTTTATCA
>CAYNXM010000167.1:0-10198 GCA_964401105.1 uncultured Lyngbya sp.
CATTAGAAATTTTAGTTTATTTACAAAACAGAATTCCCCCAATTATTCACCGAGATATTAAGCCCGAAAATATTTTAGTTGATGATAACCTTAAAGTTTATTTGATTGATTTTGGGTTTGCTCGAATTGGCAGTCAGGAAGTCTCAGCCAGTAGTGTTTTTAAAGGCACTCCCGGTTTTATTCCCCCTGAACAATTACGGAAACCTACAGAAGCTTCTGATTTATATGGGTTAGGCGCTACTTTAATTTGTTTACTAACCGCCACACCCTCAACCGCAATTCTAGAATTAACAGATGATGATGATCCTTATCAGATTCAGTTTAAGCATTTAGTTTCACGGTTAAATTCAAAGTTTATTGCCTGGTTAGAAAAAATAGTCAAGCCCCGGTTAAAAGATCGCTATTCAGATGCTGAAACTGCTTTGCAAGCGCTGAAGCCATTATCTATTTCTCGAGTGCCAGAAGCTCAATTAAGTTCGGATTTTTTAATGTTTAAAGCCACTCACTTCGGGGAACAGCTTAAACAAACAATTTATATTCATAATTCAATTCCCGAAACGCTTTTAGAGGGATATTGGGAAGTTTCTCCCCATCTTCAAGATCCACCTCATACCCCTAATGCTCATGCTTGGATTTCCTTTTCACCCTCGAACTTTCAGAATAATTCTGTAAAATCTCAGGTGCAGATAGATACTTCTCTTTTAGCCGCAGATCAATATTATAAGCGAGAGCTACTTCTCCACACGAATGCACTACCAGATACTCATCATCTAAAAATCATAGTTCAAACAGCACCGTTACCCCTTAAAATTAAATTACTTTCATATAAGTTCATTACCTGGCTGTTAGTTTTTTCGACAATAACTACGGTTTTCATTTTAGGTATAGGGACAGGACAGTTGTCTGTTAACGGACTAATCATTATAATTGCTATGCAAACGTTGTTACTGTCTTTGCTGGAAGAAGCATGTGCTCAACTTAGAGTAACAATATGGACTTGGATAGGAGTTTTCATCAGCATCGCTTTAGGGGGTGTTTTAGGCATAGGACTTGTAACAAGCCTACTCAAAATATCCATGTTGCTATCAATTGCAGGACTGGGTGTTTCTTTAACAGGAACGTTATTGTATCCAGTATTTAAACACCGTCGGTTAATTGCTCGTTATCGTCAGTCAGAAAAAAACCTAATTCAACCCTGAAATTGACTGTAAAAAATTTAGATTGCTTCTAAATTAAAGTATTGAAATGGATGACTCTTGATGATAGCAGTTCCCCACTATATTAGCCCAGAAGAATATCTTAATATTGAACGTCAAAACCCTATTCGTCACGAATATCGGCGGGGTTTAATGTATGCGATGTCTGGCGGAAGTGATAATCATGATCGTATTGCTTTTAATTTTCTTAAGTTAATTGATAACCATTTAGGTGATGATACAGAATACCGCTTTTACTCTGGAAATGTTAAAGTAAACTATCAAGATCAGTTTTATTATTATCCCGATGCATTTGTAACCTGTGATGAGCGCGATCGTAGCGATCGCTATATTAAACGTTATCCTAAATTGATTGCTGAAGTGTTATCTCCCAGTACAGAAGCTTTTGATTTAGACGAAAAGTTTGAGGATTACAAACAGCTTGAAACCTTACAAGAATATATTCTAATTTCTCAGGATAAGCCACAAGTAGAATGTCGTCGTCGTACTGATACGAATACGTGGGAAACTTTTATGTATCAATTCAATGATTATATTTTTCTCGATAGTATTAACTTAGAATTTGCGATCGCTAAACTCTATCGCGGTTTAGATTAAGGGAAATGGGTGTCTAGAAAATATCTAAATCATCCCCATTCCGATTTAAGCAGTTCGCACTGATATATTGACAAATCGTAGAGACGTTATATATAACGTCTCTACAGAATAACGAATTATTCAGACATGATATAACCTAACTCACGCCAGAGAAAACCACAAAGCCCAAAACTGCAACAAATACAATCAAGGCATAGAATTGGGCGCGACCATTTTCAAAGTATTTTAAACCTTCACCTGTAACTAATGTCACTAAACCGGTGAGGTTAACCGCCCCGTCAACCACGCGATAATCGACTTCTAAGACTTGACGGGCAAGACGACGCAGCCCCTTAACAAACAACAAGTCATTGATATCGTCAAGATACCATTTATTCAGGGAGAATAAATACAATGGTTTGATTTTTTCTGCGATCGCCCCAGCATCAATTTTACGGCTAAGATACATTAAAGATGCCAATGTTATCCCAATTAAGGCAATCCCGACAGAATTACCTGCCATAATCAGAAATTCCGTTAACTCAAATTCAGCGGCGTGTTCGCTAATTTCGGCTAAGGTTTCGCTGGGGGCGTGAATAAACGCCTCAAACAGGTTGTTAAAGGGAGTTCCCACTAAACCAATCAGGACGGAAGGAACCGCTAACAGCATCAGCGGTAAGGTCATGGTAATGGGAGACTCGTGAGGAGATTCACTATGTCCGTGTCCATGACTATCATGACTGTGGTCATGGTCTAATTCTTCCGGGTTCATTGCCCCTGGCCCGAATACAGGTTGAGGATTAGCCGCCGCCACTAACAAGTCTTTGCGAATGCTAGTCTCATTGCCGCGAAATTCTCCTTCAAAGGTACTGAAATACATCCGGAACATATAAAATGCCGTCATCCCAGCCGTTAACCAACCCACAACCCAGAGGGCGGGATTTGCAGCAAAGGCATTTCCGAGAATTTCATCCTTGGACCAAAATCCGGCAAACGGCGGAATCCCAGAAATAGCTAAGGTTCCAATTAAGAAACAAGCCGAAGTAATGGGCATATATTTCCGCAGTCCCCCCATTAACCGCATATCCTGGGCGAGTACAGGTTCATGACCGACAACAGCTTCCATGCCATGAATCACTGACCCCGAACAGAGGAATAACATTGCTTTAAAGTAAGCATGGGTCATCAGGTGAAATAGTCCGGCGCTATAGGCACCGACTCCCATCGCCATCACCATATATCCCAACTGAGAAATGGTGGAATAAGCTAAGCCTTTTTTAATATCATTTTGGGTAATAGCAATCGTTGCCCCCAGAAACGCCGTAAAGCATCCTGTCCAGGCAATCACTGTCATCACCGCAGGCAGCCCTTCAAACACCGGATACATCCGGGCAATCAGAAATACACCAGCAGCCACCATTGTGGCGGCGTGAATCAAAGCAGAGATGGGTGTGGGGCCTTCCATCGCGTCGGGTAACCAAACGTGTAAGGGAAACTGGGCAGACTTTGCCACAGGCCCGAGAAACACTAAAATAGCAAACAGACTGGCGAGGAAAACGCTAATGGAACCGGAACTCACTAAACCTTCTAAGCGTTCTCCCATCAGGTCAAACTCAAAGGTATTGGTGGCCCAGTACAGTCCTAATATCCCCAGTAGCAAGCCAAAGTCCCCGACGCGGTTGGTGACAAAGGCTTTCTGACAAGCATCGGCTGCCGGTTTACGGTCATACCAAAACCCGACGAGGAGATAAGAACACATCCCCACCAATTCCCAGAAAATGTAAACTTGGATCAGGTTGGGACAAACGACCAAGCCTAACATCGAAGAACTAAATAGGCTCAAATAGGCATAAAACCTGACATATCCGGGATCATGAGCCATGTAACCATCGGTATAGACCATCACCAAAAAGGCAACTGTGGTGACAATGGCTAACATCACCGCCGTCAGATGGTCAATAGTATAGCCCATGGAGAGTTTGAAGTCACCGGCGGCAGCCCATTCAATCATCCGGGTGTAGGTGTCATGACCATTAATTTGACTCCACAAAATGGCGAAGGATAATACCATCGCAGCCCCCAGCAGAGAAACCAGAAAGACTGCCACCCCCTGCCGTAGTTTATTCGTAAACTGGCCGAAAGAAATCAGTCCAATTCCCACTAGCATTGCCCCTGCTAGAGGAAGAACTGGTATCAACCAGGCATATTGATAAAGAGTTTCCATAACGTACAGGTACTTTATATTCCTTCACGAAACTGTCAACAATTGTGACACAGAGTTTGGTGCTATTGGCAAAGTATTAGTCTTTCTAAAGACTTAAAACCCTTATCCAGTCAGGCGATCGCTTTTTTCTTTACTATTTTTTTGCCCGATGAAGCAATCAATGACTCTCAAGATCAGTTTGACGCGCTGTTCAGCATCCAATTCCAACAACTGGCAGAATTGTAAAGGTCTTTCTAAAGCTGCAACGGAAAGATTGTTACAAGATTGTTACCCGGTTTGAAAACAGAATATGACGGGTTGGGACTGGCGTATAGTCAAGTCTTAGAACGAATAATATTCATCCCGACGATCGCCCTGATAGGCCAAGGACATGCCCGATGTAAACTGACCTTCTGTTTCCACCACCATATAAACTGATTCTATTCGCCACGCCCACAGCTAATGGATCATGCAGATATAGCACTATACGAATACATTAGAACATATTTTTTGTGACTCTATTCATTAGACATCTGGGAAAATTAAAATGGTTTTTTTATAAAAAATATCAGTATTTTTAAAGATGTGAATACCAGCAGCAGTATCCTATGCCGGAAGAAAATATTGTCTGCTTAAGAAAAATAAATTT
This sequence comes from uncultured Lyngbya sp., assembly GCA_964401105.1. Taxonomy (GTDB): domain Bacteria; phylum Cyanobacteriota; class Cyanobacteriia; order Cyanobacteriales; family Microcoleaceae; genus JAAURB01. The sequence continues at coordinate 4,646 of CAYNXM010000167.1, forward strand.
GACCAAAAATCAAGATTGAAGCGAATAATCAAAAACTTAAACTATAAGAATAGTCTCATGGTTTTATAGAGACTGATTAACTAAATTCATAATTGTAAATACTAGCGATTTAACTCACTCTCAATCTGAATATACGATAATTTCGCTTAGGATCAGATCGCAATAGCATCAAAAACTTGTGCAAGAGATTTAATGTATCTTTTGATCTAGAACAATCTATAGATTTCCTGATATTATGCTTTATTTGGGGAAGCCCCCATGGTAAAACAGGAAGAATTTCGTTTCAGAGTATTTGACAATGTACGACAAAATCACCCCACCGACAACAGGCGAAACCATCACCTTTAAAAACGGTGAACCCATTGTTCCAGATAACCCCATTATTCCGTTTATCCGAGGAGATGGTACAGGTATTGATTTATGGCCTGCCTCTCAGCGCGTGATGGATGCCGCTGTAAAAGCCGCTTACGGCAGTCAACGTCAAATTAGTTGGTTTAAAGTCTATGCGGGTGATGAAGCCTGTGATTTGTATGGCACGTACCAATATTTACCAGAGGATACCCTCAATGCCATTAAAGCATACGGAGTTGCCATTAAAGGGCCATTAACCACTCCGATTGGCGGCGGCATTCGTTCCCTCAATGTGGCTTTGCGGCAAATTAATGACCTTTACGCTTGTGTTCGTCCCTGTAAATATTACTCTGGCACCCCTTCCCCCCACAAAAGTCCAGAAAAACTAGATGTGATTATTTATCGGGAAAATACCGAAGATATTTACCTCGGAATTGAATGGCGCGAAGGGTCAGAAATGGGTCAAAAATTAATCAATATTCTTAATAGCGATTTAATTCCCGCTACACCCGAACATGGTAAAAAACAAATTCGTCTTGATTCTGGAATTGGGATTAAACCGATTAGTAAAACCGGTTCACAACGGTTAGTTCGTCGCGCTATTCAAAACGCCCTACGTTTACCCAAAAATAAACAAATGGTGACCTTAGTTCATAAAGGCAACATCATGAAATACACAGAAGGGGCATTCCGCGACTGGGGTTATGAATTGGCAACCAGTGAGTTTCGAGACCAATGTATCACAGAACGGGAATCATGGATTTTGGGTAATAAAGAAAGTAATCCGGATATTAGTATTGAGGATAATGCCCGCAAAGTTGAACCGGGATATGATGGTTTAACGCCTGAAAAGCAAGCGGAAGCCTGTGAAGAAGTCAAAGCAGTTCTTGATGCAATTTGGGATAGTCACGGTGAGGGTAAATGGAAAGAAAAAATTATGGTAAATGACCGTATTGCTGATAGTATTTTTCAACAAATTCAAACCCGTCCAGCAGAGTATTCAATTCTAGCAACCATGAACCTGAATGGTGATTATTTATCTGATGCAGCCGCAGCAACAGTAGGCGGTTTAGGCATGGGTCCTGGGGCGAATATTGGCGATAATTGCGCGATTTTTGAAGCGACTCACGGCACTGCCCCTAAACACGCCGGACTTGACCGCGTTAACCCCGGTTCTGTAATTTTATCAGGAGTAATGATGTTGGAATATATGGGCTGGCAAGAAGCAGCAGATTTAATTAAAAAAGGATTAGGGGCGGCGATCGCCAATCAAGAAGTCACCTATGATTTAGCCCGGTTAATGGAACCCCCTGTTGAACCGTTAAAATGTTCAGAATTTGCTGAAGCGATTATCAAGCATTTTAACGATTAATTGTAGCAGTTGATAGAGGCGTTTATGGATAAGCGTCTCTTTCCTATTCTATTGACGAGATCAAGCCAATGATGAAATCGCTATTTTTATTAAAATTCTTAGTCAGAATAGATCTATAATTTAAGCTGATCTATGGAGTAGCTGCATATTTGGGTTTATTTGTCAAATAGCCGCTTCCGCAGAATTTTCAATATATGTTCTTTCTATCTGCTTCTGAACTCATTTCAACCGAGTATTATAGCGGCAACTGATCGATATAATTAGGGTTTGAGAAGCAGAATGACAATAATTTCAGTTTTTAGGTATAGCTCTAATCAATTTTACTCTATACCTACTATCATACAAAACCGCACTGGGAGCTGTCAACCTCTGACGGAGACGGAAAATGTTTGGGCGATAGCCCAACCCGTCGTAAAATGTTTGGCGCGCGCGCCAACCCGTCAGTCAATGCGTATCATTAATCTCTATATTTTTTCTTAACAATGTCAAAAAAACCTGACAATTATATATATTTTCAATATTTTTATTCAAATCAGTTAAATAAAAATTATGTCAAAAACTGAAATATAGATTTTTGATTAATTATATTGCAATGAGCGATCGCAGATAGTAGAGTGCGTCAATAAGGGATCATAATAAAGAAACCATCAAATTGCTGCAATCAAAGAAGAACAACGAATTGCCGTAGAAGTTAAGAGCTTTTCAAGTCCTTCTCCTGTGAAAGATTTAGAACAAGCTTTGGGACAACACATCATGTATTCTCAGCTACAATTGTACTATATTTTCCCTGTAGCATCAGCTTTTGAACAATTTGACCATTAATATATTCGCTCTGCGGTTTTGTTTCGGGTAATGCCAGGAATTCTTCTAAAGTTAATTGATGTTGAGAAACTTGGATGATAAGTCATCCCCTCCTTTTGAAATTACAACGTTTTTTATTATTATAATATCCAGTTAAATTTGAATCAATTTACTATTGCCCCTAAGCCCCCCTAGCCCCCCAACCCCCCTTTTATTCCCCCCTTATAAAGGGGGGAGGTTTGGGGGGAATAAGCGGATGCTTTCCGATTAAAGATGGGTTACTCTGCGAGAAGTTCTTGCAGTCTATAGAGGCAATATCGTTATTTGTGAAATATCCCTCAATCTAAGCCCCCAGAATTGGGGGTTTGGGGGCAATGCCGCAATGCTTCTAATTCCTCGGGTGTAAACGGGTTTATCCCGGCTTCAAGGGCAGTAATCCATCTTTGACGTTGCTGTTTAGCCTGAGACGATATCCGGTCTCGTCGGTCGTTTACGATCATATAGCATCTGCCAACTCTTTGAGCATCCTGAAAATCTTCTAAAGCATCGCTTAAATTATTAGTTAATGCTCGTGCTAAACCCCGGCTTTCTAGGCAAGAAGTTTCTAAATCATCTCCAAGCGACTCAACTGCTTTTTCCCCGGCAAATAAAACTTGTTCAGCCTGATCATGCAGACAACCATGCCAGCACAATTGTTGCCAAAAAGAGGAATGAATAAACAAACTGGGATTGATTTCTTGAGCTTTTTGATAAGCTTGCAAAGCTGCCTCAATTTCTCCAGCCTGTGCTAAGTCATATCCCTGACTTAAACTTATAGCAGCGCGGAAAGATAAGTCTTCAGCCAGGTAATCTGGAATATTCAAGGCTGTATGAAGACGATAAGCGCTATCCCACGTAGTTCTACTATCCCAACGAATATTATCTAAATTTACTTGGAATAATTCAGCACGGTTGAGGTCGGCACTGATGAGGTCGGCACCGCTGAGGTCGGCAAGACTAAAGTTGGCACCGCTGAGGTCGGCAAGGCTGAGGTTGGCAAGGCTGAGGTTGGCACCGCTGAGGTTGGCATCCCTGAGGTCGGCAAGGCTGAGGTTGGCACCGCTGAGGTCGGCAAGACTGAGGTTGACACTAATGAGGTTGACACTGATGAGGTCGGCATCCCTGAGGTCGGCACTGATGAGGTCAGCAAGGCTGAGGTTGGCACCGCTGAGGTCAGCAAGGCTGAGGTTGGCACCGCTGAGGTCGGCACTGATGAGGTCGGCAAGGCTGAGGTTGGCAACGATGAGGTCGGCACTGATGAGGTCGGCAATGCTGAGATCAACTCCTCTAAGGTCGGCACCGCTGAGATCGGCAAGACTGAAATATTGACGCAGAAGAATATCGAAGCGAGATTCATCGATGCAACTGCTATAGTGAATAACTTTTAACAGTCGTCTCTCATCCCAATTATCTATTTCTTTAACACCGCAGGGATAAAAGGATAACTGAGTTTTTAAACTATTATCTTCTACTGTTTTTCCATATCGATGTAACTCCAATAGCAGAATCATAATATTTAAGCCAGTATAAATATCAACCTGTCGTTGTCCTTTCTTAATTCCTTGTTTTTCTAATTGTCCTGCTTTCCACTGCGGTAAAGTTTCAGAAAATTTCTCAATAAAATCCCCATCCGCCCATTTAAAATAAAATTTCTGTAACCGCTGGGCTAATAATCCCCAGTTAAAATTTTCTCGTTGTTTCAGCAGTTCGATTAAATACTCGACAATTTCTTTCGTTAATATGCCATAACCGAATAAGTCATAAATTTGCTTGTAAAGTTCAGTATTCTTAATCGTTAGTTCTTCTTCTTCGTCGTCTTCATCCCAACGAACATCTGTCCATTCTTTTAGAGAACGTTGTAATCGTTCTGCGGTGAGAAATTCTCGAAAGCTTTTATGAATAAATTCAATTGAACCTGTATGGCTTTCTGTCTTCAGATAAAAAGCCGCCAAGATATTATTTTTTGCTAAATCATCAATGGCTTTTTCCGACTTCTCATCCAGGACTTGTTTAATTGCAGTAACTGAAGCCCGTTCTGTTTCAGTTTGAGTAATACAAAGTGCCAATTCACTTAATAAACGACGTAACTTTTTAGGTTTAAACCCTGTGAGTTTTTCGTTAATATTTTTATTTGTTTCAGTATCATGTCGTTGTTGTTCTAAAACTGAATCAATGAGATTAGTATAAATTTGAATTTTAACTGCAATTCCTTGCTTTTCATTAAATACATTCGGATTGAACTTTTCTGAACGGGCTAATACCGCTAATAAATACAACAATAACGGTTCCCGCGCCAGATTTTGCAGTTCTTTCGGACATTTTTCATTATGAATTAGCGATCGCAATTTTTCGGTTTCTGTTTCCCCAGCATAAGCTTGCCAATGAGATAACCATTGCTTTTGTAAATCATCATCCATCGGCACAATACTGACTCGATTGAGATTATGAGGTAGGCTATATTCATAACCTTGTAATGCCATCGGACGACCGGTAATTAGAATACGATGTCGATAATTTTTACTCTCTTCTCGCTGAAATCTGGCAACATTATCTAAAAATTCTTTTAATCCTTGTCCGTCTCGTTGTGAGAGTACCAATTCATCGAAACCATCCAATAAAAATAAATATCGAATATTATCATCGGTTAGCCAACCGTCATCATTAGCAACAAAATCATGAGAAATTAATGCTTGTCGTAATGTCTCCCGAAACTGAGTTTGTATTTCAATATCTCGTAATCGAATTAAAATCGGTATCCAATTCGGATAGAGATTTTGTCGTATCCAGTCGCTATACATCCGACAGAATACACTTTTGCCATGTCCCGGTTCTCCCTGAATAAAGATAACCTGTTTATGGTTATTTAAGTCTGAATTATTTAACGTTTCTGTTACCCAGTTAGCTAAATCAAAAGCCATTTCACCCGAATCACCTTTTTTATCAACAGCCTTTGCTTTCATTGAGACATAAATATCAGCAAAACACAGTTT
>CAYNXM010000168.1:0-2584 GCA_964401105.1 uncultured Lyngbya sp.
ACTGCTGCTATTGAGAGCAGAAGATGATAGTGCCATTACTATTCTTGATGGTGAAATCGTTGAATTAGAGCAAGCTATTGTATCGTTTATACCCGTCGATGATGGTAGAGGCCCAGCAGATGATATTCTGTTGTATCAGGGCAATTCAATTCCGATAGATGTCAGCCGATTTGAATCTCCTCAGTCAAATGCTCTGCAAGCTTTTGATGAAAAACAAGACTTTACTTTATCTACTCCACTGGTAACCAATGAGCTAAATCAATGGTCAGAAGAATCAGCGATTATTCCCGCAGGAACTATAGTCAATAGTCACTATATTTGGCTAGCTGGTGAGATAGATGGTAGACTGCGAGTCACTGCAGAATTCACGTTTGATGGTGATATTTTGGGTGTCATTGCTTGGGGTGATACATTACTTCCAACCAACGATCTCCTCGGCTTAGATAACGTTACATATTCCGATATCAATACAACTCGACTGGACAATAATGCTGAATTTCCTCAAGTTGAAGATCGAGCCAATCTGATTGATTCCAACACTTTAGAAATCAGTCTTTCTAACGATAATGGACTTGATCCGATTCGAGTGATTACTTCTGCCGACACAATCACTACATTAACTGTTGCTACTGAGATAGCCAATGTAACAGTTGATGAGGATGCGGTTGATGGCTTGATTGATTTATCGGGTGTCTTTACCGACTCTGATAATGACGATATAGCCATTACTAAAGTTGTTTCAGTTAACAGTAATACTGGGTTAGTAAATGCAACAATTGATGGTGATAATCTGACTTTAGACTATCTTGAGAATCAGTTTGGAACGGCTGATATTACAATTGAGGCTACATCAAATGGTCAAACCGTTACTGATACATTTACTGTAATCGTAAACGAGGTGGATGATGCTCCTGTAGTGGCTAATGCGATCGCCGATCTAACAGTGGATGAAGATGCAGCCAATAGCCTGATTGATTTATCGGGTGTATTCTCAGATGTTGACGATGGAACTATAATTAAATCAGTTACAGTTAATAGCAATGAACAGTTAGTAACTGCGACGGTAGATGGGGATAATTTAACTTTAGATTATCTCGAACAACAGTCCGGAAGCGCTGAAATTACAGTTCAAGCGGAGGCAAATGGTCAAACTATTACTGATACGTTTACTGTAATCGTAAACGAGGTGGATGATGCCCCTGTAGTGGCTAATGCGATCGCCGATCAAGATATTGATGAAGATGGGGATAGCATTACAACTGACTTGTCTAGTGTGTTCAGCGATCCTGATAGCGATGACACAGCAATTACAAAAATTGTTACCAACAGCGATTCAAGTCTGGTTACAACAAGTTTAGAAGGAGATATTCTCACTATAGACTTATTAGAAAATCAGTCCGGTTCAGTTGAAATCAGTGTTGAGGGAACATCTAACGGTTTAACCGTGACCGATATATTTACCGTCAACATTGCACCGGTTGATGATGTACCTTTAGTCGCCAATGCAATCCTTGACGTAACAGTTGATGAGAATGCACAGAACACAGTGATTAATTTGTTGAGCGTATTTTCAGATGTTGATAATGACGATACAGCTATCACGAAAATCATCACAGCCAACAGTAATTCATCTTTAGTGACAGCAAGCTTAGCTGAAAATCTCTTAGTTCTAGATTATGCAGAGAATCAGTTTGGAGTTGCTGATATTACCATCGCCGCGTCATCGAATGGTCTCACTGTCACAGATACATTTATAGTAACAGTTAATGATGTTGGGGAGCCTCAACCCACACCCGATCCGGTTCCCACTCCCACTCCCACGCCCACTCCCACACCCATACCCGATCCGGTTCCCACTCCCACTCCCACGCCCACTCCCACACCCATACCCGATCCTACACCCACTCCCACACCCACACCCGATCCGGTTCCCATACCCGATCCGGTTCCTACACCCGATCCTACACCCACTCCCACTCCCACACCCGATCCGGTTCCCACTCCCACTCCCACACCCGATCCGGTTCCCATACCCGATCCGGTTCCTACACCCACGTCCACGCCCACTCCCACACCCACGCCCACTCCCACTCCAACTCCCACGCCCACTCCCACACCCACGCCCACTCCCACTCCAACTCCCACTCCCACTCCCACTCCCACTCCAACTCCCACGCCCACTCCAACTCCCACGCCCACACCTGAACCAGTTTCCCAAGATAACCCAATTGTCTTTACGGGTGGTAGTGTCTTCCCACCTAACCCTCCTTCTTCTGATGACGATGACGATACCCCAACTCCGACACCAACTCCCACTCCTCCCAGCCCTCGGATGGATGAACCAGATGAAACTCCCAGTGATACCCCGGATGATAACGGTGGCACTGACCAACCTTTGTTTGAACCCTTGCCGTTTATCCAGGCAACTGTTGCGCCATCACCCACTCAAAGTACAATCAGCGGTAGCGAAATGGATGATGATCTTATCGCTACAGACGATAGTGAACTGATTGATCTTGGCTTAGGTAACGATACTGTCTTAGCCTTGGCAGGGGATGATGTTGTTGCCGGGGGTGATGGTAAT